>CATLBW010000041.1 GCA_949879775.1 uncultured Lachnospiraceae bacterium | reverse complement strand
TGGAAAAGATTACAAAACAGGCAGGCAAAGTATATAAGTAGGGGACACAGGTTATGGAAAAAAAGAAAGGGAGCATCACATTGTTCCTTGCCCTTATCTTAACGCTGGTATTTTCACTGTGTTTTTCCTTGCTGGAAGCGGCAAGGGTGCAGGCGCTTGGTGAGATTAGCGCGCGCAGCCTGTTATTGGAGATGGAATCTATGTTCGGGGAATACCATCCTGATTTGTGGGAGGAGTATGGGCTTTTGTTCCTGGATGCGGGCAATGAAGCGGGAGATCTGGATTTGGCATTATTAGAGGGGCGCAGGATGGAAGATGGCAGCTTGCAGCAAAAAAGCGCCGGGTTTTACCAGATGGCATTGAAAAACCTGCAAATAGAAAAATATGCCCTGGCAACGGATGACAAAGGGGCGGCATTTGAAAAGCAAGCCTGCGCAGCGATTCAGGCGCAGCTTGCTGCTGGCGCCGCAGACGCGTTAAAAAGCAAGCTTGATAATGGGAAGGAAATGGCCAAAAAGTCAGAAAACTTAGAAGAACAGTGGGAGTCCGCTAAGAATGCGCTGACAGAGGCAGAGGAGATAGGGCAGGAAGGCACAGAACCCGAAGAGGGCAAAAAGAAGAAAAGGGCTGCCTCGCCTGGCAAGGCGAAAAAAGAGGGCGCATCGGCAAAAGCTGCGGGTAAGCTGCCGGAGAACCCTGTTGATTCTGTAGATTTATTAAAAGGATCGTTGACGCTTGGCCTGGTGGTTGAAAATCCTTCCGGTATTTCAGGTAAGGAAATTTCATTGCCTCAGACGCTTAAAAACCGCTTCAAGGAAAAGGGGAATTTGAAATTGCCAGATAAGGGAGGGTTGGAAAAATTATGGTTCCTCCAATATTTAAACAAGTATTTTTCTTGTGGGAGCGGCTGCGGGCAATTAGGGAGCGAAGACCATGCCTTAGAGTATGAATTGGAATATTGCGTGGCAGGAAAAGGCTCTGATTATGAGAATTTGGAAAAAACGGTGAAAGAGCTTCTTTTGATTCGTGAGGCGGGGAATTTCACAACGATCATGCAGGATGCAAAAAAGCAGTCGCTTGCCCTGGAAATCGCCACGGCGGCGGTTGGCTTTACAGGTGCCGCGCCGCTCATTTATGCAGTGAAGGTTGGGATTTTACTGGCATGGAGCTATATTGAGAGTATTTTAGATGTGCGCTGCCTGCTGTCAGGGGGGAAGGTTGCCTTGGTGAAAGCGGTCACTGAATGGAAGAGCGACGTGTCCGTGGGACAGAAAGCGTTGGATAAAAAAGAAGAAAAAACGCAAAGCAATAAAAATGGGCTGGATTATCGGGAATATTTGCAGATTTTATTGTTATTGGTCCGTGAGGAGACGCTTGTGTATCGAGCGATGGATATTGTGGAGTGCAATATGGCTTTAAAAAAAGGTTCTTTTAAAATGGACTGCCAGCTTTATGCTGCACAGGTGCAGGGGCTTTATGCAGCTTCTCCAATGTTTCTTGGATTTGTTACGACTGGGAAGGCAAAGGATGAAGCTTATCATTTTCATCAACAATGTGAGCTTACATATGTGGATTAAACATGGATTTTTAAGGAGGGTGTGGAAAAGTGCCTCATATAAAATACAAAGAAAGGAAAAAAATCTCTCTCAGGCAAAGGATATCACAAGGAAAAAAATATGGGGGCGCCTGCTCCCGGGAGGCGCTTTTCCACGCCCTTTGCAAAGCTGGCAAAGAGATGGGTAAAGGCGCCATGACTTTAGAAGCGGCATTGGTGTTTCCCTTGTTTTTCTTTGCGGTGGTTACTATTTTATCATTGTTTCTCATGATGCAGGCACAGTATATCGTGGGAAATGCCCTGGATGCCGCCGTAGCGGACACTGCATTGCTGCGCCAGAAACCTTCCGGGGAGGTAAAGACGCTTGCCAAGGCAGCGTTTTATAAAGAGCTGGCAGCACAGAAATGCCCGTTTTCTTTGATTAAAGGCGGTATTGCCGGGTTCTCCTGGAAAGGCACAAGCGTAGACGAAACGTACATAGATGCCGTTGTAACATACCGAATTCGTTTTCCTATAAGCTATTTTGGTAAGCGTGAGATAAAAGTATCTGATGAGCGCCGCATACACCGTTGGGTCGGAATGCAGGAGGGCGGCACAGAGGGTAAGCAGGAATTATGGGTATTTGTGACCCCAAACCAGAGCGTATACCATGAGAACAGGAATTGTACGCATCTGAGGCTGTCTGTTAAATCTGTAGGTGCAGCGGCAGTGAAAAGCCTGCGTGGTTCTTATATGCCCTGCGCACATTGCACGAAGGGGCAGAAGATGGGGAATACTGTATATGTGACGGAGGAAGGGGATTGTTACCATTACAGTATTGGATGCAGCGGTTTGAAACGGACCATATATATGGTAAAGAGGTCACAGGCTGCCGGAAAAAGACCTTGTTCAAGATGTGGGAAATAAAAAATAATAAACAAAGGCGGCGTGCCAAAAAGGTGCAGCGGCGCGTTACTGGAAAGGGGAGGAAATATGCAGAAGGTATTGGTATTGGGGCTTTTAGGGTTATGCAGCCTGGAGGATATAAAACACAGGCGTTTGACAGTATTCTATATTTTAATGTTTGGCGTTGTCGGCATCGTCTTGCACTTATTTGCCCCGGTGTGTTCCATTTACAGTATTTTGTGGGGGATGCTCTTGGGAGGGGCAGTTATTTTAATCAGCGTTGTGACACATGGGAGCCTCGGCATGGGCGATGGCATCCTACTGGTTGTAACAGGCGTGTACCTGGGCGGGTATGGGAACTTGGAACTATTTCTGACAGGGCTTTTTTTGGCTGCGTTTTGTTCCCTGGGGCTTTTGGCGTTTAAGAAGAAAAGGCAAAAAGATGAAATAGCTTTTGTGCCGTTTTTGTTTGTATCCTATTTTATTATGCTGTTTCGAGGTATATGAATTATGAAGGAGAAGAGGTTCAGGCTGGATAAATGGATAAGGCTAAAGGGCAGTTTCACGGTGGAAGCTGCAATTGTTATATCGGTGGTAGTATTGTGTGTGTTTTTGTTTGTGGAAGCAGGGATAGAGCTGTATGTTGGCATGAGCGCCCTTGTGCAGGAACAGGGAAAGTGGGAGGAATTCTGCCCGGCAGCACAGTTTAGAAAGCTGGAATTGTTGGAAAATGTGCTAAATATGGTGGTTTGGTAGGAGGAAAGGAAGATGGAGGTAACATATAGGAAAAATCTCAGCAAAAGTTATATGTGCATTCAGGAGCAGGGGAAGCCAGTGGAGAAGTATGAGCTGCAAATGATAGAGGGGCGCAGCATTCCGGGCATACTGCCCATGCAGAGCGTTATTTCGGAGGGCAAACGCAGCTATTTGTATGATATCAGCGGCAAACAGCAGATTGAGGATTATCTTAGTGGTAAAAAAATGGATTATGCAATGCTTCGGGTGTTCCTGATAGCAATTCAGCAGGTATGCCTTAGCCTTTCAGAATATTTGCTGCGGGAGGAGGGCATTTGCTTGGAAATAGGATTAATTTATGTGAACCTTGAAGATGGCAGCCTGCAATTTACTTATTTGCCATGTTATGAGAAAAACTTGCCAGATGCATTTCAATTCTGTATGGAACAGATGCTGCGTAAAATCGACCATCAGGATCTGGCGGCAGTGGATTTGGGGTATCAGGTTTATCAGCTTTGTGTCAAGGAAAATGCAGATATCGGCTCAATATTAACTGTGGCGTTGGGGGCGAGGGTAAACGTAGAGGAGGAGATAGCAGAATCCAAAGGCAGCATCCAGCAGGGGAAAAAAGAAAATAAAAAATATATGGATGCTATAAGGGAAAAAGGGAAAAATAACGGCAACAGCCAGAATGCACAAGAAGAGATTGTGGTACATGGCGCGAAAGCGGGCGCTTGTGCCAGCTCGGGAGGGTATGCGGGTGGACAAGACGGCACGCGCAGACAGATAGCAGGGGAAATTGGCAGATATTTTCCGGCATTTAGCCTGATATGGGCAAATATGCAGGCGCATTTACATGCAAAGCAGCAAACAAAAAAGCAAAAGGCCCTTGAATCTGAGAAAAAGCAGAAGGAAAAACGTGCATTTGTTACGTGGGGGAACGTTCATAAGAAGAAAGTTCATAAGAAGAAAGAAAAACAACAGTGTCCTGAGGAAGAGCAGATCATAAGTTTTTCGGCGGATGCAGATATCCCTTTACAACCCACCGAGATTTTATCGGCTCGGCAGGAAGGAGCCATGGGGAGGCTTGCGTACCGTGGGATACATCAGTGCGAAGATTTTCAAATTAAGGGGGAAAGTTTTCTTCTTGGTAAAAATAGCGAACAGGCGGATGGGGTCATTTCAGCGGAGGGCGTCAGCCGGCTCCATGCCAGGATCAGCAGGAAGGAACATAAATTTTATATTGAGGACTTAAATTCCACAAATGGGACGTATCTGAACGATATTGCATTGGCGTACCATCAACCGCAGGAATTGAAAGCAAACGACAGGGTTCGTTTTGCTGGGGAGGAATATGTATTTTTTTAGGGAAAGGGATGTCTGTGGGTTGTTGACTTTATCTGTAAAACTTTATATACTATTACAATGAATATGAAGTCATCTTCGTTGATATTCATGGTATCAGGGTTATGGAAATGTTTGGAGGCTTTGAATATGAAAGTGAATATTTATTATGGGGGACGGGGGCTTTTAGATGACCCAACCCTTTATGTAGTGAATAAAATGCAGGAAGTCCTGACGGAGCTGAGGGTTGAGGTGCAGCGTTATAACATTTACGAGGATAAGAACAATATCTCTACACTGCCTCAGACGATTAAGGATGCAGATGGGATTATTTTGGCGACCACAGTAGAATGGCTGGGTATCGGCGGCTATATGCAGCAGTTTTTGGATGCCTGCTGGCTGTATGGGGATAAGGAGAAAATCGGCAAGACTTATATGCAGCCGATTGTTATGTCAACGACTTACGGTGAGCGGGAAGGTGAGATTACGCTTGCCAATGCCTGGGAATTTTTAGGAGGGCTCCCTTGCAGCGGCTTGTGCGGGTATGTGGAAGATTTGGTTGCTTTTGAGATGAACCATGATTATACGGTGATTATTGAGAAGAAAGCAGAGAACCTTTATCGTACCATTTCCCAGAAACAGAAGAGCCTGCCGAACAGCAACCAGGCAATCCGGCAGTCTGTCCTGCGCACGCAGCAATTGGAACTTACGCCCCAGGAAAGCGAGCAGCTTTCCAAATATGTTGCGGATGATGTTTATGTGAAAAAGCAGAAAGAGGATATTGAAGAGCTGAGCAGCATGTTCAAGGATATGTTAGGGCAGAAAGAGGAAGATGAAGAGATGGCATACCTGATGGAGCTGGAAGCCCACTTTGTGCCTCAGAGCGATTTTGCAGCCAACTATCTGTTTATGATTGATGGAAAGAAAAAACCGTTATCCATAGAGATAAAGAATGATGAAGTTGAAATTTATTATGGGCAGAGTGAAAAAATCGATGTGTATACGAAGATGACAACGGCGGTAATGGACAGCATCATTCAAGGAAGGATGACCTTCCAGAGGGCGTTTATGACCGGGGAGATGACGGCAAAAGGTAACTTTAAGACCTTGAAAATGTTGGATCAGGCCTTTATTTTTAATTCATAGGGGGCTGTCGTTATACTAGTTAAAAAGAGCGGGAACTTCCGGGATGGGAGTGCGCGGAATGGAGGATAACATGAAAGACGATGCTTGTATTTTCTGTAAAATTGCTGGGGGCGGGATTCCTTCTAAGACAATCTATGAGGATGAGGAATTCCGGGTAATACTTGATATCAGCCCTGCCACCAGGGGGCATGCTTTGATTTTGCCCAAGGAGCATTATGCGAATATCTATGAGATGCCCGAGGAGACAGCCGGCCATGCGATGGTCCTTGCTAAGAAATTAGCGGCGCATATGACGGATGTTTTGCAATGCGACGGCCTTAATATCATGCAGAATAATGGGGAGGCGGCAGGGCAGACGGTATTCCATTTCCACATGCATCTGATTCCCAGATATAAGGATGACGGGAATGCAGATAAGCTTTGCTGGAACCATTTAGAGCTTTCTTCGGAAGAGATGGATGAGCTCCATCAGAAGTTAAGGCAGTAAAATAGTTAGGTTATGGGAGCGTAAACAGTGAGCAGAAGCTCCGCAAATTAAGGCAGAGAGCAGAAAAAGTACTGATAAATGGCATGTTTCTTGTGCAGCAAAGCAGTTAGCCGCCATAGAAACATGCCATTGTTAGGGAAGCTTTGGTGTAATCTTAGGTTTGCTTTAGGCAGAGGTCAATTGTTCTATTAGCTGTACCACAGTCTCCACGGAGTTGAGCTGTTTGCTTTTGGCCATTGCGTCTATATACTGGCTGCGGTTCTCAAACAGCTTATGGATGGCGTCTGACAAGACCACATTGCTAAGGTGTTCTTCTTCAATAACCACGCTATAGCCTTGGCGTTCAAATGAGCGCGCGTTTAAGATCTGGTCCCCTCGGCTGGCGTTGGCAGAAAGGGGAATCAGGATGTTTGGTTTGCGTAATGCCAAAAGTTCACAGATAGCATTTGCTCCGGCACGGGAAACCACAATATCGGCTGCTGCGAATAAATCGCTCAATTCCTGGTTGGCATATTCAATCTGGGCGTAACCAGGCGTACCATTCAGTGATGCGTCGAGGTTGCCTTTCCCACAGAGGTGGAGCAGTTGGTACGATTCTAACAGTTCTGGAAGGAGGCTGCGCACCACTTCGTTAATAAACTGGGAGCCGCTGCTGCCGCCGATAACCATGATTACCGGTTTGTCAGGTTTGAAATGGCAGTAAGAAAGCCCGTGTAGACGGTTTCCTGACAGTAGTTCTTTACGGATTGGGGAGCCGGTGAGGACAGCTTTTTCTGTTGGGAGGTACTTTAAGGTTTCCGGGAAATTACAACAGACTTTGCTGGCATTGGGAATGGCAAGTTTGTTGGCAAGCCCGGGAGTGATATCTGATTCGTGTATGATTGCCGGGATTTTGCGGTGTTTTGCTGCCATGACAACCGGGACGGATACAAAGCCGCCTTTGGAAAAGACGACATCTGGACTCAGTTTTTTCAAAAGGGCACGCGCCTGGCTGTAACCTTTGAGCACTTTAAAGGGGTCGGAGAAGTTTTTCCAGTCAAAATACCGGCGCAGCTTACCGGAGGAAATGCCATAATAGGGAATGTGGCATTGCTCTATCAGTTTGCGTTCGATCCCATCATAGGAGCCGACGTAATGTATATCGTATCCGAGCTCCTTTAGCCTGGGGAGAAGGGCGATATTTGGGGTGACATGGCCGGCGGTCCCGCCGCCCGTTAAGACAATTCGTTTCATACGTTCCTCCATTTTGCTTGCTGTTCTTAATTATAAATTATTCACATTACTTTTATCTTATACTGTTCTAAAAAAATGTCAAGGGGATGCTTTCTTGATTTTTTTCTTCCATCTTATAGGAAAATAAAGTATAATATGGCATAAGGAGTTACCCAGCAAAGATGGGAGGAGCCAGGATGCCTCGAATGGGGGGCTATATTAATTTTAAATTTCTACCATAACAAAGAGATAGAGGAGGACATGACCGTGAAGCAATTTTTTGGTGTCAGCCAGAGCGGAAATTTACAGGAAGCTGTCCGCGGATTGAAAAATCCTCAACTGATTATGTTAATGTCAAACAGTGAACAGTTTGAGGGGCATGTAAAAGAGTTACAAGCACTATACCCAAAGGTTCCCAGCATCGGATGTATCGGTATGAGTTACGATGACAGGGTGGTCGAGAAAGGCGTAGGGATCGTAGCATATACGGACGGGGTCGAAGCAGCCGCTAATGTGTTGGAACAGGCATCCGTTATGCCTGTAAAATATATTAAACGGCTGGAAGACGATGTGGATAAAGTGCAAGGTTCACAGAATGATACCATCTGTATCGATTTCTGTTCCGGGAATGACGCCTGTGTATTGACGACAATATATAGCGTATTAAAACGACGGAATATCTCATTGGTGGGAGGGACAGGCGATGCCGGGAAGGTATCGGCAAACGGCAAGGTATATGAGGATGCTGTGGCGTATGCCCTTATTAAAAATAAGCATGGCAGGGTAAAGGCTTACAAAGAGAATATTTACCGTCAGATGGGGAATTACCGTTTTATTGCCTCTAGGACAGACAAGTCACAATATATGCTTGGGGAATTGAATGGGAAGCCGGCAAAACAAGTGTACCAGCAGATTCTCCATGTGACGGAAGAACAGATCTTAACACAGACTTTTAAAAACCCGCTGGGCAAACTTAATGGGAAAGATACCTGCATTATTTCCATTAAAGATGTGAGTGGCAATGCCTTGACCTGCTATCGGCAGGTAAATGATTCCGATGTGTTGATGCTGCTGGAACTGGGGGATTATAAGCAGACCGTAAAGAATACCATCCAGAAGATCCGCCAGGATTTCCCGAAAATTTCATCCGTCTTTTCAGTCAATTGCCTGTTCCGTTATCTTTTGTTTACGGAAAACAATTATATGCAGGAATATTTAGGGGAGATGGCAAATTTAGGCGTACATGCAGGCCTTGTGGGGTATGGGGAGCATTATAACAACCAATTTGTAAATCAGTCCATGACCTGCGTGGTATTTGAATAAAGGAGGAAGGAAATGCAGTTTAAGAAAAAAAATCAGCATAACATTGATACATATCCCATATTGCATGTGATGGACAGCCTGAAAGAATACCAGAGGGAGCTTGTGCAAAAAGAAGTGGACTCATTGTACCAATTAGGCATGGTGAATAGCTCTTTCCGGGGCGCGCTAAATAAATCCGATAATTTCCAGCGGACGTTACAGGAGTTTGAAGGGACATTTTCCAATATTAGCCAGGCTTCCGGGCAGTTTGCATCTGTAAAAAGTGAGATTGCTCAGTCTGTGGCACAGGCACAGAACGAGGTCGAGGAGCTGAAAAGCAGTTCCAGGCAGGTGGAATCACATTTTGAGGAAATGGTGAATACCTTTCGGGCTTTTGAGGCAGCGGTGCATGAAATAAAAAGGTGTACCAACAAGATTACTTCCATTGCGGAGCAGACGAATATCCTTGCTTTGAATGCATCCATTGAGGCGACAAAGGCAGGCGAGCAGGGGAAGGGTTTCTCAGTGGTGGCGAGAGAAGTTAAAAGCCTTGCTGATGAGGTGAAAAAGCTGGTGGCGGCTGTAGAGACAAGCGTTTCGGACGTGGAAAGGGGAACAGGCAAGCTTCAATCTGATATGAATACCTCCCAGCGGGCGTTAGGGGTTAGCCTTGACAAAGTAGACGAGACTTACGATATGTTTGACAAAATTACAGAAGCTGCTGAGGGAGCCACGGCTGTCCAGGCAGAAATTTCCGGCGTCATTGATGAGTCAAAAGCAGCCTTGCAGACAGTGAATGTATTCTTTGATGAGATAAAGGAGCAGTACCAGGAGGTTATGGAACATATCAGATATGCGAGCAGCCTGGGGACAACGAAGAGCGCGATGTTTGAGGATGTGGATAACATGTTGTCCCAGATACCTCCAATGGTAAAAGAGGCTCAATAACTGCCTGTATTGTGGAAGTTGTCGAAAGATGCGGTGAAAAAAGGCTCTCAGCTACTTCACATCCGCAAAAATAATACTTATAATGTAACTGTTCAAAGTTCCGCTAAATTGCGTTTGCAGCGGGAAATTGGGCAGTTATTTTATATCATTTAGGAAGGAATTACCGCTGCTAAGCGAGAATGGCGGCATTTTCCTGTGGTATAAAAAATCATTCCAGGAGGAGGACAAGCTTATGGAGGAATGGATAAGTATTTTACAGACCTACAGTGAGGTTCTGACAGTGGCGTCCATCGTGATGGTGGGATTGATTCTGGCAATTTCCCTGTCAAGGATTCTGAGGCAGATAAAGAGGCTCAATCGCAGCCTGACGAGCATTACCAAGAACATCCAGGCATATTTTGATGTAATTATGCAGGAGGAGGCACAGGTACAGGAAGAGACAACGGTGCAGGACGCCCAGAAGCAATATACACAGGAGGACGTGCAGGGTGAGTGTGCAAAAGCAGGGCAGGACGAAAAGGAGCTTGAGAACAGGAGGCAGGAAGAAGAGGTTTTTAATGCTGTCTTGCAGGAATATTTTTCTTGATGGTTTTTTGTTTCAGCTCCCTGTCGGTTTGCTTTTGTATTGTTGACGAAACGCGGCAGATTTGCTACACTTATCCTGTAAATGGAAATCGTGGCAATAATAAGGAAAAGGAGTGGAAATCATGGAGAAAGTTACGTTTGATTATGGGAAGAGCGCCGGTTTTATCAGTCAGGAAGAAGTTTCCTATATGGCGAAATTGGCAGAAGATGCGAAGGAGACGCTTGTTTCGAAGTCAGGGGCAGGGAATGACTTTTTGGGATGGCTGGATTTGCCGGTAAATTATGATAAAGAGGAGTTTGCAAGAATTAAAAAAGCAGCAGAGAAAATCCAGGGTGATTCCGAGGTCCTTGTTGTGATTGGCATTGGCGGTTCTTATCTTGGCGCCAGGGCGGCAATTGAATTCCTGAGGCATGGGTTTTACAACAATGTCTCCAAGGAGATCCGCAAAGCGCCGGAGATTTATTACGCCGGGAACAGCATTAGCGGGACGTATCTGGCAGGCTTGATTGAGGTAATCGGCGACCGTGATTTCTCTGTGAACGTTATCTCCAAATCAGGGACTACCACAGAACCTGCAATCGCATTCCGCGTGTTCAAAGAACTGCTGGAGAAGAAATATGGCAAAGAGGAAGCGGCAAAGAGGATTTATGCAACGACAGATAAGTCCAGGGGAGCGTTAAAGAACCTTGCTTCAGAAGAAGGATATGAGACGTTTGTTGTGCCGGATGATGTGGGAGGACGTTTCTCTGTATTGACGGCGGTTGGACTGCTTCCAATTGCAGCCAGCGGGGCGGATATTGATAAATTGATGGAAGGCGCTGCAGCAGGGCGTAAGCTGGCGCTGGACAAGCCTTTTGCAGAAAATGACGCCATGCAGTATGCAGCAGTCCGCAACATTCTGCTGAGGAAAGGCAAAGCAGTGGAGGTACTGGCGAATTATGAGCCAAGCCTTCATTATGTGTCAGAATGGTGGAAGCAGCTTTACGGCGAGAGCGAGGGTAAAGACCAGAAAGGCATATTCCCGGCATCGGTAGACTTAACGACGGACCTCCATTCTATGGGCCAGTTTATCCAGGACGGAGCGCGCATCATGTATGAGACGGTATTGAACGTGGAGAAATCGCGCAGCACAGTGACCCTCAAGGAAGAGGCTGTGGATTTGGACGGATTGAATTATCTCGCGGGAAAAGACATGGACTTTGTCAATAAGAGCGCGATGAATGGAACCATCCTGGCGCATACGGATGGCAGCGTCCCCAACCTTATGGTGAAGATCCCAGAGCAGGATGAGTATTATCTTGGCGAGCTTTTCTATTTCTTTGAGTTTGCCTGCGGCATCAGCGGATATATTCTGGGAGTGAACCCCTTTAACCAGCCAGGCGTGGAGAGCTATAAGCGCAATATGTTTGCGCTGCTTGGCAAACCGGGGTTTGAGAAGGAGAGGGAAGAGCTTATTAAGAGGCTGTAATCGCCATATTTGCTGTACCCTGATAAGGTCATTTCCTTTCGTATTAAAAAGGGCTGTTACAATATGCGGTTACCCTACAAGATATGGGCTGAGTCCTGTGCCATATCTCGTAGGGAACTGCCGTACGGTAACAGCCCTTTCTGCGTCTATAAAAACTTAACGGCTATAACTTGAAAATATCTACATTTGCTTCAAGCGTATGTGCAATTTCCTGCAGCTTTGAGGCATGGTCAGAAAAGTCCTGCATGATGTTGGCAACTTCATTTACGGCGGCCGAAGTCTCCTCTGTGCTGGCGGCATTTTCTTCTGCTATGGCAGTCAGGTTTTGCACCACATCTACAATATTATTTCGTGCAGAGTTCAATTGGCTGGTGCGGTCTGCAATCTCATCCACACCCTCGATGGAGTCTGAAATGCCTCCTTGTACTTGGGAGAATATGGAACCGGTCTGGCTGACATTCTCGCTTTGCTTTGTGATGATATCCTTGACTTCTTCCATGGTTTGGACTGCTTTCTGGGAATCTTCCAGCAAGGTAAAGATGATGTCGTCTATATGCCGCGCGGAATCGTTAGATTGTTCCGCAAGCTTTTGGATTTGGGAGGCCACAACAGCAAATCCGCGCCCTGCTTCCCCGGCCCTTGCCGCTTCGATGGAAGCGTTTAAGGATAAAAGGTTCGTTTCATCTGCGATTGAGGATATCAGGCCGGTTGCCTCTTTGATTTTCATAGCAGATTCATTTGTTGTTAAAGTTTGGTTGTAAATGATATTAATCGAATCAATCGCGCGTCGGTTGACGGTATCGAGTTCTGTCAAAGCCCGGCTCGCAGTGTCGCTTGACGCTTTCATGGAATCTGCTGTGCTGTGCAAAGACGTCACTTGTGAGGAAGTGTCTTCCACCATGGCGCCCATCAGCAGGATGTCCTGTGTTGCTTTCTGCGTCTCGGAGGCTTGGCTATTTGCCCCGGTTGCAATTTCCGTAACTGCACGCTCTACATTCTGTACGGTATTGGAGGTTTCTGCTGCGCGGGAACTTAAATGCTCTGAAGTCTTATAAAGGAGGGAGCTTTGATTTTTAATTTCTGTGACAACATCAATAAGGGAGTTGCGAAGGGTAATAATGGCGCGCGCCATAAAACCGGTTTCGTCTTTGCGGCTGCCAATCTTTGCCAGGCGTTCATCTTCCGTAAAATCCATCTCTGCAAGGTTCCCAATTACATCCGTGACGGTCTGGAATGGCTTAATCATCGTTGCAACTGAGAAATAGCCTGTAATGCCAAGGATAATGGCAAGGGAACAGCATAAAAGGGCAGCTTTGCTCGTTACGCGGTTGAGCGGTGCATATATTTCCGCTTCATTTGTGCAGAGGACGACAATCACATTGTATTTTTCCGTTACAAAATAGGTAGCGCGTTTTTCTTGGCCTTCGTAATGATAATGCAAAGTCCCAGGCTCTGGCGCGCTGCCAGGATCGGTTTCTTTTATTTCATTTAAAATGTTATCAATGCCTGGGGCATCCGCCGTAGTTCCCAGCTTTTCAGGGTTCGGGTGGTAAAGGATGAGGCCTTCTGCATTTACAATATAAAAATAACTGGAATCCATTCCCTGCAGGCCGGCTTCACCAAAGGTGGCGGCAAGCCGATCCCCGCTCATGTTCATGGCGGAGACGGTGAGGTTCTGGTTTAATATTTTGCCATAAGAGTCTGTCAAATCCCGCATATAATTTTCCGTTACAGAAAAAGTATGGCGTTTGATGCTTGGGATGGTTGTGAATAGGCCCATAAAGATAGTCAGCACAATAGAAAAAAGCAGTACAAAGGAAACTTTCGTTTTTATGGAAGAAAGCCTCCTAACTCTGTTTGCGTGGATGTTTTTTAACTTCTGCTGCGCCCGTTTTCTTGTTTGTTCATTGTCTTTCACAAAATCGCTCCTTCCTCTATGTATTTTCCTAGTTTTCATTATAACAACTTGTAAAATGATTTTCAATGTTATTAGAAAAATCAAAAGCTTGACAAATTACAAAATCTTTGCTATAGTGTAACAAGTTCGTAACAATTTTAATATATTTGCATAAAATAACATATAAAAATTTAATATGTTGTTTTATCTTTCAGGAGGTCAAAATGAAATTCGATAAGAAGGTTATGGAAAGCGGAGTAGTTGCAGCATTTTCTCTGGTCCTGGCATTTTCAGCAGTGCCAACAGCCGGGGGATCAATGGAGGCAGATCTTGATAGCCGGAAGGTAGAATTAACAGCAGAGACAGCGAGAAAGAGTTATGAAAATGTAATTGCGACAAAAGTAAAAAAACAGCATGATATAGTGTTCTCTTCCGTTGAAAGTAAGCTGCCGGGGGATTCCCAGACAGAAAAGACGGTCAAAGAGGGACAGCCACAGGGAGCAAAGTTAGAAGAGACGGGCGAAGGGAAGCAGCCGCAGGAAACAGAAAAGGAAGAGACAAATGCACAGCAAAAGGAAGCTGATAAGAAAGCTGATAAGGAAGACGTTGTAAAGGAAGAACCGGCAGAGGCAGCCGATAAGGAAGACATTATAGAGGAAGAACCGGCAGAGGAAGCTGACAAGGAAGAAGCTGTTAAAGAGAAAGAAGAAAAGAAATCAGAAGATAAGAAATCAGAAGATAAATCCAAAGAAGACGAAAAAGAGGAGGTTTCTCCCTGGGATGCAAAATTGATGCCCAAAGTAGAGGAATACTTGAATGTACGTACAGAGGCTTCGGAGGAAGCCGAGCTGGCAGGCAAGCTCCCTAAGGGCGCATCTGCTGAGATTGTGGAGAGCGGGGAAGAATGGACGAAGATTAAGTCTGGCAGCGTAGAGGGATATGTAAAGAATGAATTTTGTGTGTCGGGCAATGAAGCGCAAACGCTTGCCAATGAGCTGGGAACTACTTACGCGACGGCTGTGACAGGCGGCGTCCGTGTTAGGGAGTCTGCTTCTTCTGATGAAGGAGTGACAATCCTCGACGTCCTTGAAGAGGGCGGAAAGATTAAGGTTGATAAAGAAGCGGAGGCAGTTGACGGCTGGGTATGCGTTAAAGTTGACGATGCAGTCGGTTATGTCAGCGCAGAATATGTAGACGTAGAATTGGAACTGGGCAAAGCCATCTCTATTGAGGAAGAGCGTGCGGCTATTGAGGCGGCAGAGGCTGAGAGAAAAGCAAAAGAGGCGGCACAGAGCCAGGGCGGAGGGACACAGCAAAAATCTGCTGTTGCAGCGTCTTATGATGATGTTACGTTGTTGGGCGCACTGATTCAGTGTGAAGCAGGGAGCGAGTGCTATGAAGGGCAGGTTGCGGTAGGGGCAGTTGTCATGAACCGTGTCCGTGCAGGATATGCGGGGAGCATATCGGGTGTTATCTACCAAGGCGGCCAGTTTACGCCGGCATCGAATGGGTCATTGGCGGGCGTGTTGGCAAGCGGCGTCAGCGGAAGCTGCATACAGGCTGCACAGCAGGCAATCAGCGGCGTGGACAATGTAAATGGAGCTACAAGCTTCCGGAATGTATCTTCCGGTATGTCAGGGATTGTTATTGGGAACCATGTGTTCTTTTAAAAAATATATGCAAAATTAAAAGGGCAATATTTCCTGCTAAAGGCGCTTCTTACTATAATAGATGGCGTTTAATTAGCGCAATCTGCGCCGAGCGCGGACGCTTTGCGGCATCTACATCTTCGTGCGAGTGCGCATCTCCTCTTCTGCGAAGAGCAGATAAGCTTCGCGGGAATAAAAGAGTAATTTATAAATTCACTGTAATAGAGTAAATAGCCAGACCTTCTAGGATTTAGGGGTCTGGTTTTTTATCTATAAAGATAAAAATAATATGCGCACTCGCACAAGAGGAAAGTATTGCTTCGCAATTGTGCTCGGCGCGCCAAAGTGTGCAAGCCAATCCTCTATGAGCTGGCACACTTTGTTATGTTGGAGCGAGGTAATCTGATAAATTACCGGAAAATTGAGGAAAATAAGTTATTATTGTAATCCCTGGGGAAATATAGTAATATAACAGCAAGGAGGCGAACTTTTATGGAAGGAGTTTTCTGGTTATTTATAGTTATTGTAATGGCGGTCATTGAGATTATTACGCTCGGCTTGACTACAATTTGGTTTGCAGGAGGGGCATTGGCGGCTTTTGTCGCAAGCTTGCTGGGAGCGAACCTTGCGGTGCAGATTGTACTGTTTATTGCGGTGTCTGTTGTGTTGTTGGCGGTGACAAGGCCGTTGGCGGTGAAGTTCCTCAATAAAGACCGGGTGAAAACTAATGCGGAAAGCCTGATTGGGAAATTGGCGGTGGTAAAGCAGGAGATTGACAACCTGAACGCCCAGGGGTTAGTCAGCGTTAATGGGCAGGAATGGACAGCTCGAGCCGTTGATGGTAAGATTATCCCGCAGGACGCGACAGTTGAGATTGTGGAAATCAGCGGGGTGAAGCTGATGGTGAAAGAGCTTGTGAAGTAGCGCGATTGTTGGGCGCCTATATTTGCCCAGGCATTTAAAATTAATAAAGTATGGAGGAAGACATATGACTGGAGGAATAGAATTTTTAATTGTAATTGCGTTTATTGTGCTGGTACTGATATTGCTGGCGTCTTGTATCAAGATTGTGCCGCAGGCGCACGCCCTTGTCATTGAGCGCTTGGGAGCTTACCAGGGAACCTGGGGCGTGGGGCTTCATTTCAAAGTGCCGTTTCTTGACCGTGTGGCAAAGCGTGTGATTTTAAAGGAGCAGGTAGTGGATTTTGCGCCGCAGCCAGTTATCACCAAGGATAATGTTACGATGCGGATTGACACTGTTGTTTATTTTCAGATTACGGACCCCAAGCTGTTTGCGTACGGCGTGGAACGTCCGATTATGGCAATTGAGAATTTGACGGCGACAACGCTCCGTAATATCATCGGGGATTTGGAATTAGACGAGACGTTGACTTCCAGAGAGCTGATTAATACGAAGATGCGCGCTTCTTTGGATGTGGCGACAGATCCTTGGGGAATCAAGGTAAACCGTGTGGAATTGAAAAATATCATTCCTCCGCAGCAGATTCAGGATGCCATGGAGAAGCAGGCCAAAGCGGAGCGTGAGCGCCGTGCGGCCGTAACGCAGGCGGAAGGTGAGAAGACGGCGACAGTCCTTGTCGCAGAAGGTAAGAAGGAATCAGCAATCCTTGATGCGGAAGCGGAAAAGCAGGCGGCGATTTTGCGCGCGGAGGCGAAGAAGGAAGCTACGATGCGTGAGGCGGAAGGTCAGGCAGAAGCTATTCTGCGGATTCAGCAGGCAAATGCGGATGGCCTGCGTTTTCTTAAGGAGGCTGCACCGGACAGTGCGGTTTTGCAGTTGAAGAGTTTAGAGGCATTTGCCAAAGCAGCAGACGGGCAGGCGACTAAACTGATTATCCCTTCTGACATCCAGGGGGTAGCAGGGCTTACCAAGACCATTGCCGAGGTCGTGAAGGAACTATAAGGGACACAAAGGAAATAAAGTAATTTGGATTTGTATGTGAGCAGTAACGGGCTGTGCGGTTGTCTGACAGCCCGTTTGCATTTTGCAGGACAGGAGAGGAAAATATGGATTTACATGGAAAGAATTTTATAAAATTAAAGGATTTTACACCGGAGGAAATTGAATACCTGATTGACCTATCGGCAGAATTGAAACAGAAGAAAAAACAGGGAATTGCGCATGACAGCCTGAAAGGCAAAAATATTGTCTTGATTTTTGAGAAGACAAGTACCAGGACGCGTTGTTCCTTTGAGGTGGCGGCCCATGATTTGGGCATGCATGTCACATATCTCGACCCGTCAGGTTCCCAGATTGGCAAAAAAGAGAGCATCCGTGACACAGCGCGGGTATTGGGCAGGATGTACGATGGTATTGAGTATCGGGGTTATGGGCAGGAGATTGTGGAGGAGCTTGCCGCTTATGCGGGCGTGCCGGTGTGGAATGGGCTTACGAATGAGTTTCATCCCACGCAGATGATAGCGGATATGCTGACTGTCAAGGAAAAGCTGGGGCATCTGCGCGGCGTGAAGTTTGTGTACATGGGAGACGCCCGTTATAATATGGGCAATTCCCTGATGGTGACCTGTGCGAAGCTGGGCATGGATTTTGTGGCGTGTACCAGCAAGTCTTACTTCCCGGAGCAGGAATTAGTGGACTACTGCCAGGCTGTTGCCGGGGAAACCGGCGCTTCCATCACCTTGACGGAAGATGTGATGGAAGGAACCAAAGATGCAGACGTCATTTATACAGATGTGTGGGTGTCCATGGGGGAGCCGGATGAGGTCTGGGCCGAGCGTATTAAGGAGCTTATGCCTTACCAGGTAAACCAGAAAGTAATGGAGAATGCCAAGGAGTCGGCCATTTTCATGCATTGCCTCCCGGCTTTCCATGATTTGGAGACGACGATTGGCAAACAGATTCATGACAAATTTGGTTTGCAGGAAATGGAGGTTACAAACGAAGTGTTTGAGGGCAGGCAGTCCGTCGTATTTGACGAGGCGGAAAACAGGATGCATAGCATCAAAGCAGTGATGTATGCAACGCTTGGTTAGGAATGGTATGCTGATAAATTAATGCTTGGCTAGCCAAGATATGCGGTTTAAATTAGGGGGCAGCGATGAAGACAAAGATTTTACAGGCTTTGCGCCAGAATCAGGATACGTATGTTTCCGGACAGGAGCTGTGTGAGAAGTTTGGCGTGTCCCGCACTGCTGTGTGGAAAGCGATCAATCAGCTCAAAGAGGCAGGGTACGAGATTACGGCTGTTCAAAACAGAGGTTATCGGTTGGTGGCGGCGCCGGACATTTTGTCAGAGAATGAAATTGCAAGCCGATTGCGTACCAAATGGCTGGGACATAACGTGTGCTGCTTAGAGGAAGTCGATTCGACGAACGCGGAGGCAAAGCGGATTGCAGAGTCAGCAGGCAGCATGGATTGGCACGGAACGGTCGTGGTGGCGGATAAGCAGACGGCAGGCAGAGGACGCAGAGGGCGGACTTGGAGTTCCCCTAGCGGCACAGGACTGTTTTTTTCCATTTTAATTAAGCCGGATATAGATCCTGGCAACGCTTCCATGCTTACGCTTGTGAAAGGCATGGCGACTGTCAAAGGGATTGCGGAAGTTACTGGTATGCAGCCGCAGATTAAGTGGCCCAATGATGTTGTGCTTAATGGTAAGAAGATTGTAGGGATTCTCACGGAGATGAGCGCACAGATTGATTATGTCAATCATATCGTGGTAGGCACAGGTATCAATGTGCACCAGTCAGAGTTCCCGGAAGAGATTGCGAAGACAGCGACTTCCCTGAAATTGGAGATGCAGCGGCAGGGAAGGGAAGAGCGGATTACCAGGGCGCAGCTTTTGGGGGCTGTGTTGTCGCACTTCGAGCGCTATTATGAAATTTTTCTCAAAACGCAGGATTTATCGGCTTTGATGGAAGAATATAACGGTATGCTGGCTAATTGCGGGCGGTCTGTGCGGGTGCTTGACCCCTTGGGCGAATATGAGGGTACGGCGATAGGCATCAATGACAGAGGAGAGCTTCTTGTCGAGCGGGAGGGCGCAATAAGTAAAGTTTCCTCCGGCGAGGTATCGGTACGTGGAATTTATGGATATATTTGACCTTAACTTGTTGTGCAGGGGTATATGTTTGACATAAAGTGGAAAAGGGAAGCAGAAACTGGCGAGGAAGATTGCCGCTGACTGGAGGAAAAGACCGGTGAGAAGGAGATTATCATGGATCATGGGGAAACTGTGCTGTGCGGTTCCAGTGCATATACGAAGAAGTATTATCTGAATGAAGGCTTTCAATCCCTGCCGCAGGGGATTAAAGATGAACTCAAGGTTATGTGCGTGCTCTACACAGAAGACATTGGCGGGACATTGACGCTTTCATTTGACAGTGAAGGGAGTTTGCAGCTTTGGGCAGCATGTGACGAGGGTGATTTATTGTACGACGAAATCGGGAGCGTGCTGAAAATTAAGCAGTTACAGCGGGACAAACAGGAGTTATTTCAATCTTTGGAAATGTATTTTAAGGTATTTTTTCTGGGAGAAGCTATAAGCGATGACGATTTGGAGGATTAAGGCATGTTAATGGTTGTGGACGTGGGAAATACGAATTTTACATTTGGAATCTTTGATGGGGAGCAATTGGAAGCGACATTCCGCATGACGACAAAGCTTCAGCGGACGTCGGATGAGTATGGAGTCTGTATGCGGGATTTACTGGCGCACAATGGGATTTCCTATGAGCGAATTAAAGATGTCATTATCGCCTCCGTAGTGCCCAATGTGATGCACTCGCTATCCAGCGCTTTTATTAAATATTTTGGCATTCACCCGGTGGTGGTGGAGCCGGGGATTAAGACTGGAATCCGTATTGCCACAGAGAATCCCAGGCAGATTGGCGCGGACCGTATTGTGGACGCGGCGGCAGCTTATGAACTGTATGGCGGGCCGGTGTTTGTCATTGATTTTGGAACGGGGACAACTTACGACTTGGTGGATGAGACGGGGGCTTTCGTGTCGGGTGTGACGGCGCCGGGGATTCGCACTTCCGCTAAGGCATTGTGGGAAGACGCGGCTAAACTGCCGGAAATTGAAATTCGTAAGCCGAACAGTATTCTGGCGAAGGAGACAATCAGCAGTATGCAGGCAGGCTTGATTTATGGGCAGATTGGGCAGACGGAATATATTATTCGCCAGACCAAGAAGGAGACAGGCTATGATAATCTCAAGGTAGTGGCAACCGGAGGTTTAGGGACAATCATTGCCAGCGAGACGGACACCATAGATATTTACGATCCTACGCTGACTTTGCAAGGGTTAAGGCTGATTTATAATAAGCAGAACCGACAGAAATAGTTGATAATAGAATAAGCAGAACCGACAGAAATAGTTGATAATAGAATAAGCAGGCGATGTAAGTTCTACGAAAGGTATGGAACCTAGGGAAAAATAACCAACATAGGAACGACAAGTAAATGGAAACACTTAGAATAGGAAATGTCTATCTGGAAAATAATTTGATTCTGGCGCCGATGGCAGGGGTATGTGACCTGCCATTTCGTGTACTCTGTAAAGAACAGGGGGCAGGGCTTCTCTGTATGGAGATGGTGAGCGCTAAGGGAATTTATTATAATAATAAAAATACAGAAATTTTACTGACGACGGAACCGGAGGAACGTCCGGTTTCTTTGCAGCTATTCGGGGCGGATGCGCATATTATGAGCGAGATGGCGAAGCGCATAGAGGAACGCCCTTTTGATATTTTGGACATCAATATGGGATGTCCCGTGCCGAAAGTCGTAAATAATGGAGAAGGCTCAGCGCTGATGAAACAGCCGAAACTGGTGTATGAGATTGTCTCTCAAATCGTAAAGGCAATAAAGAAACCGGTGACTGTGAAAATTCGCAAAGGTTTTGACGACGCTCATATCAATGCGGTGGAGATTGCCAAGATTGTAGAGGAGGCGGGCGCGGCTGCCGTGGCGGTCCATGGGCGGACCCGTGAACAATATTATTCTGGCAAAGCGGATTGGGATATTATTCGCCAGGTTAAGGAAGCAGTTTCTATTCCAGTAATTGGCAACGGAGACATTTTAACGGCAAAGGATGTGCAGGACATGAGGCAGCAAACGGGCTGCGACGGTTTTATGATTGGCAGGGGAGCGCAGGGCAACCCATGGATTTTTGCGCAGATTCTGCACTACCTGGACACGGGGGAGCAATTGCCTAAACCGGATATTCAGGAAGTTGCAGCGATGGTTTTACGCCATGCAAAAGCTCAAATCGCTTACAAAGGCGAAGTCATGGGAATCCGGGAAATGCGCAAACATGCGGCCTGGTATACCAGCGGTTATAAAAATTCAGCGAAACTTCGGGGCAAAATCAATGAAGTGGAGACATATGCGCAGTTGGAAGAATTATTTGCGCGAACGCTTTATGGCAGGGGAGAGTTTAAATAGTTGCTGGAATCGTGCTTGTAAGCGCAGGTTTTGAATCGTTGCTGGGAATCGTGCTTGTAAGCGTGGGTTTTGAATCGTTGCATGGAATCGTGATGATAAGCGGAATAACCTGTTTTACGCCTTCATATATTGAAGAAACAGTATTTTGCCGGGGTGGATTATGAGGAGGTTGCAAGAGAGGAAGCAGGAAGATAGCGGCAGTCGTTTCCAGGGCTTTTGGCGGCGGCTTTTGGCGTGGGTTTTTGGCAGAAAGCCAAGTTCGCAGGCGGACGGTCTGCCGCAGGAGGAGGAAGAAGAATTACCCAGGGAAAACCCTTATCTTCATAAGTTCCTGATTATTTTACAGCAGATTCTGGAGCGTAACCATATGTCTTACCGGGAGTTTTGCCCATTGCTTGTTGATACGGACATGCCGCCGGAATCTCTGTTGGATGAAGACCAGGTGGAGGTGATGCTTGAGCAGATTTCAGAGGATTTAAATTTTTTAAGGATTGTCACGGACCGCCCTGCATATTTTACCGATTATATTCAAAGAATGTATGAGGATAGCGGTTTGGTTGTGCAGATTTGTTCCAAGGAGGAAGAAGTGCCAGCCGATTTTAACGTGATATTAGATATGGAACATAAAGGCGACTGTCCCTTAAAATGCGCCAGGGAAGACATGCTCTATATTCCCGTGTATAAGCGGGCGTGGACTGCCGCTGAAAGTGTGGATAATCTTGACATTTCCGTGCCTATCGGTTATAATACTGTGATTGTTAAGGGAGTATTATAAACTTTTTATAATAGTACTGACAATGTAGTTTAGGAAGGTGTAGTATAATGGAAAAGAAAAATTTATTGACTTATGAAGGTTTGCAGAAATTAGAGACAGAATTGCACGATCTCAAAGTGGTAAAGAGGAAAGAGGTTTCCCAGAAAATCAAGGAAGCCAGGGAGCAGGGGGATCTTTCCGAAAATGCAGAGTATGATGCCGCGAAGGACGAGCAGCGCGATATAGAAGCCAGAATCGAAGAGATTGAGAAAATCCTCAAAAATGCTGAGGTTGTAGTGGAAGACGAGGTAGACCTTGATAAAATCAACGTGGGATGCAAGGTCAAAATCTTGGACTGCGAGTTTGATGAGGAATTAGAATATAAGATTGTCGGCTCCACCGAGGCAAGCAGCCTCCAGGGGAAGATTTCAAATGAATCTCCGGTAGGGAAAGCCCTGATTGGGGCGAAAGTCGGAGATACAGTAACTATAGAGACACAGGCAGGCGTTATGGAATACAAAGTATTGGGAATCCAGCGTTCCAATTAGAGGAAGAAGGCAAATGCGAAGCATTTCATAAATGCCTTCTTCCCAGATGGCAGGGGACGCGAAGCGGCGCGTGCCGATACCGATGAAAAGGAGGAAGAGAAGATGGCACAGAACAATCAGTCACCGGGACAAGACCTGAACCAGTTGTTGAAAATCCGCCATGACAAATTGGCTGATTTGCAGAGTAACGGTAAAGATCCGTTTCAGATTACGAAATATGAGGTAACAAAACATAGCCAGGAGATTAAGGATCATTATGGCGAGTTGGAGGGCCAGACGGTCAGCGTTGCCGGCAGAATGATGTTCAAACGTGTGATGGGAAAAGCTTCTTTCTGTAATATTCAGGATTTGCAGGGAGATATCCAGGTATATGTGGCAAGGGACAGCGTTGGAGAGGACAGTTACAAGGATTTCAAGAAATATGATGTGGGCGATATCCTGGGAATCAAGGGAGAAGTATTTACCACTAAGACAGGGGAAATTTCTGTCCATGCCCAGGAAGTGACGCTGTTATCTAAGAGTTTGCAGATTTTACCGGAGAAATATCACGGACTTACCGATACGGACATGAGATACCGCCAGCGGTATGTGGATTTGATTATGAACGCGGAGGTAAAGGATACCTTTATCAAGCGTTCCAAGGTGTTAAGCAGTATTCGCCGTTTCCTGGATGGACAGGGATTCATGGAGGTGGAGACGCCGATGCTTGTGAGCAATGCGGGCGGTGCGGCAGCGCGGCCGTTTGAGACGCATTTCAATGCCTTGGATGAGGATTTGAAGCTGCGCATTTCTCTGGAACTTTACTTGAAGAGGTTGATTGTGGGAGGCTTGGAGCGTGTCTATGAGATTGGGCGTGTGTTCCGCAATGAGGGGCTTGATACCCGCCATAACCCGGAATTTACCTTGATGGAATTATATCAGGCATACACAGATTATCATGGCATGATGGATTTGACGGAGAATCTGTACCGCTATGTGGCAAAAGAGGTGACAGGTTCCGAGATTATCACATATGGTGAGCATGAGATGGATTTGTCTAAGCCTTTTTTACGCATTACGATGGTGGACGCCGTGAAGAAATATGCCAATGTGGACTTTAACGAGATTAAGACTACGGAAGAGGCCAGGAAACTGGCGGACGAGCATCATATAGAATATGAGGACAGGCATCAGAAGGGCGATATCCTTAATCTGTTCTTTGAGGAGTTTGTAGAGGATCATTTAATACAGCCGACGTTTGTTATGGATCATCCGGTTGAGATTTCTCCGTTGACGAAGAAGAAACCGGAGAACCCCGAATATGTGGAGCGTTTTGAATTTTTCATGAATGGATGGGAAATGGCGAATGCTTATTCTGAGCTGAACGACCCTATTGACCAGCGTGAGCGTTTTGAGGCGCAGGAGGCTTTGCTTGCGGCTGGGGATGCCGAGGCGAACCATACGGATGAGGATTTCTTAAACGCCCTCAGTATCGGTATGCCGCCGACCGGCGGAATCGGGTATGGCATTGACCGTATGGTAATGATGATGACAAATTCGCCGGCCATTCGCGATGTTTTGCTCTTCCCCACGATGAAAAGCCTGGACAAGAAGCCGTCCGACAATGCCAAGGCGGACAAAAAAGAGGCGAACGCTCCGGCAAAGCAAAGCAGTATTTCCAGGGAGCAGGCGTTGGAGCTGCTTCAGAAATATAACAAAGAGCCGTTTCACATTCAACATGCCCTGACGGTTGAGGGCGTGATGCGCTGGTATGCGAAGGAACTTGGGCTTGCACAGGAAGAGGAATTCTGGGGTATTACGGGATTGCTCCATGATATAGATTTTGAGCTGTATCCTGAAGAACATTGTAAGAAAGCACCGGAACTTCTGCGCGAGGCAGGAGTAAGCGAAGATATGATATATGCAATTTGTTCTCACGGTTACGGAATATGCAGGACAGTCTGGCCTATAAGCTGTGCAGGGTGGAAGCGGGCGTTGCGGTGGTCCCGTCTGATTTTTTAAAAAATGTCGACGATAGCGCTGTTTTCACCGCCGACAGCCAGCCTTTTTCCACGGCGCA
>CATLBW010000040.1 GCA_949879775.1 uncultured Lachnospiraceae bacterium | reverse complement strand
CAAAAGATGCAATAGAACAATTTCAGAAAGTACAGAAGCATATGTTGATAGCCAAAGAAGAGAATGCAGTAAGGACATATGAAAGTTTAAAAGATGACTATTTATCTTTAAAAGCAATACTCAACATAGCTGGTGTCAATCTCACCGATATTGACAAAATCAAAGAGTAACTTCTCATGTATCAGGCGGCTCTGCAGCTTTGCGCAGAACCGCCCAAATATTTTCAGTCAAATATCCATGAATTGCTTCGCAATGACATGGTAGTCTATGCGCACTACGGCGCGTAAAATATCTTTCGATATTTTACCATGTAAACATGTCAGGCTGCAAGCCCTATTCCTCTTTCTGCCCATAGTAAGCATTGGCGCCATGCTTGCGGTAATAATGCTTATCCTGCAATTCCTGTGGGGCAGGCTGGATACGCGGATTAATCGTCTCTGCACGGTAAGCCATCTTCGCAACCTCTTCCAAAACGACTGCATTATGCACAGCCTCATGTGCGTCTTTGCCCCATGCAAACGGCCCATGGTTCTTGCAAAGCACTGCCGGGACTGCCATCACGTCCTTATCCATCTCCTTGAAGGAATTGACGATCAGATGCCCGGTGTTCTCCTCGTAAGCGCCGTCAATCTCTTCCTTCGTCAGGCAGCGCACGCAGGGAATCTCCCCATACATGTAATCTGCATGTGTAGTCCCATAACAAGGGATGCTCCTCCCTGCCTGCGCCCAGCTTGTCGCATAGGAAGAGTGCGTATGTACCACACCGCCAATTTCCGGGAATGCCTTGTACAGTTCCAGATGGGTTGCCGTATCGGAAGAAGGGTTGTACTTTCCTTCTACTTTATTGCCCTCTAAATCAATGACTACCATATCTTCCGGTTTCAGCTTCTCATAATCCACGCCGCTGGGCTTAATTACAAACAAACCGCTCTCCCTGTCAATAGCGCTGACATTTCCCCATGTAAAGGTCACCAGCCCGTAACGGGGCAAATCCATATTAGCCTCATATACTGCTTTTTTTAACTCTTCTAACATTAACTTTCCCTCTCTTCACTTTATAAAAAATCTACTGCTGCACGCTCAATTGCAAGCCCTTGGCTGTAACGTTTGATAAATGCGTCGAACCCTTCCACATCCTTGGCGTCCGGGCTGAGCGTCTCGCTCTCCTGTCCCGCAAATACTTTTTCTTCCAGGTACTGGGACAATGTCTCGCCTTCACCCTTATTCACCATATAAGAAGCCAAAAGGGCAATTCCCCATGCGCCGCCCTCGCCAGCGGTTGCCATAACGGAAACCGGTGTATTGACTGCTGCCGCCATAATCTTCTGGCCTACGCCTTTGGTCTTAAAGAGCCCGCCATGTCCCATCAGGACGTCCAATTTGACATTCTCCTCCTTCATGAGGATATCAAGGCCGGTCTTCAATGCGCCAAGCGCTGTGAACAGATGCACACGCATAAAGTTCGCCAGGTTAAACTTACTGTTCGGCGTACGCACAAACAATGGGCGCCCTTCCTCAAACCCTGTCACATGCTCTCCTGAGAAATAGTTGTAGGCAAGCAGGCCGCCGCATTCAGCATCGCCTTCCATTGCCTTATTGTACAATACAGAGAACAGTTTTGTCATATCCACTTCCACGCCGAAGCTCTCTGCAAACTCCTTGAAAAGGTTTACCCACGCATTCAAATCAGAGGTACAGTTGTTGCAGTGTACCATCGCTACCAGGCTGCCGTCCGGCGTCGTCACCAGGTCGATTTCCGGATGGACTTTTTTGAGGTTATCCTCAAGCACTGCCATCGCAAACACGGACGTCCCCGCAGAAACATTACCGGTACGCTGCTCCACGCTCTTAGTAGCCGTCATGCCTGTCCCAGCATCACCCTCCGGCGGGCACAGCGGGATTCCAGCTTTGAGATTGCCGCTGACGTCTAACAATTTAGCGCCTTCCTCCGTAAGCGTGCCTGCGTTCTCACCTGCCACCAATACCTTGGGAATGATGTCTTCCAATTTCCAGGCGAATCCCTCACCCGCAATCAGCTCATTGAACTGCCCAATCATCTTCTTGTCAAAATCCTTTGTCGCGATGTCAATCGGGAACATCCCGGACGCCTCGCCCACGCCAAGCACCTGCTGTCCCGTCAGCTTCCAATGGATATAACCTGCCAGCGTTGTGAAATATGCGACAGAGCTTACATGCGCTTCCTTGTTCAAAATTGCCTGATACAAGTGGGCAATGCTCCATCTCTGCGGGATATTGAAGTTAAATACCTCGGTCAGCTTCTTAGAAGCCTCTTCTGTAATCGTATTCCTCCAGGTACGGAACGGGACCAGCAGCTCGTTATCCTTGTCAAACGCCATATAGCCGTGCATCATGGCGCTAAAGCCAATCGCCCCAACCGTTGTCAGGGTAACGCCATACTGCCCTTTTACATCCTCAGCCATCTTTGCATAGCAGTCCTGCAACCCGTTCCAGATAGCGTCCAAGCTGTATGTCCAGATATTGTCTACATACTGGTTCTCCCAATCGTGGGCGCCGGACGCAATCGGAGAATTATCGCTTGCCACCAAAACAGCTTTAATCCTGGTAGAGCCAAACTCAATGCCGAGCGCGGTTTTCCCATTTTCTATATCTTGAATAATAAGATTCTTGTCCATTTGAAAAGTCCCTCCAATTCATATAAACAAATTCCCAAAGGAATTTGAGCTTTTATGTTTAAGCGCCAAAAAGCAGCCGCTTTTGCAATACCTATAAGCAAATTTCTCCTGCAAAAGCGGTTGCTTCCCTAATCATCTTTTATTTTACAAATCCTTTTACCTTCTCATAAATCCCCTGGCCATCCAGCCCATATTTCTCCAGCAATTTCACTGCCGGGCCGGACTCGCCGTATACGTCGTTGACGCCAATCTTGCATACCGGGGTCGGCAGCTTCTCGCTCAGGCAGTCGCATACCGCGCTGCCAAGCCCGCCAATCACAGAATGCTCTTCTGCGACAACAACCTTGCCTGTCTTCTTCGCAGAATTGAGGATGATGTCCTCATCCAACGGCTTAATGGTGTGGATGTTAATTACCTCTGCATTGACTCCGTCTGCTGCAAGCTTCTCTGCCGCTTCCAGCGCGCCGCCAACACAAAGGCCGGTTGCAACGATTGTCACATCACTGCCCTCTTTGAGGAGCACGCCCTTGCCAATCTCAAACTTGTAATCTGGGGTATCATTGATTACCGGGACCGCAAGCCTGCCAAACCTCAGGTAAACCGGCCCTTCCATCTCATAAGCTGCCTCTACCGCTGCCTTTGCCTCCACATCATCAGAAGGATTGATGATTGTCATGCCCGGAATCGTACGCATCAAGGCAATATCCTCATTACACTGGTGTGTCGCGCCGTCCTCGCCTACCGAGATTCCCGCATGGGTCGCGCCTATCTTTACATTCAGGTGCGGATACCCCACAGAGTTCCTAACCTGCTCAAACGCCCTTCCTGCTGCAAACATCGCGAAGGAGCTTACGAATGGGACTTTGCCTGTCGTAGCGATACCTGCTGCAATGCCCATCATATTGCACTCTGCGATACCGCAGTCGATATGCCTCTCGGGAAATTCTTTCTTAAATACTCCAGTTTGGGTAGCCGCTGCAAGATCCGCATCCAAAACTACCAGATTATCATGCTTTTTGCCAAGCTCTACCAGTGCGTTGCCGTAACTGGCTCTGGTTGCTATTTTCTTTACTTCTGACATAATGCTTCACCTGCTTTCTCTAATTCTTCCATTGCCTGTGCGTACTGCTCATCATTCGGCGCTTTGCCATGCCATCCAGCCTGGCCCTCCATATAGGAAACGCCTTTTCCTTTCACCGTCTTCATGACGATTGCCGTAGGCATCCCCTTCGTCTCTTTCGCTTCCTTAAAAGCCGCGCGGAGCTGATCGAAATCATTCCCGTCCGCTACGTTAATTACATGGAAATTAAATGCTTCAAACTTCTTATCAATCGGATAAGGAGAGCATACGTCTTCAATCCTGCCATCAATCTGCAAGCCGTTATTGTCAACGATAACCACCAGGTTATCCAGTTTGCGGTGTCCGGCAAACATAGCTGCCTCCCAGACCTGGCCTTCCTGAATCTCACCGTCTCCCAGCAGCGTGTATACGCGGTAGCTGTCATTGCTCAGCTTAGCAGACATTGCCATGCCTACCGCTGCGGAAATACCCTGTCCCAAAGACCCGCTTGACATATCAACGCCCGGCGTATGCTGTAAGCAGGGATGCCCCTGTAAATGGGAGCCAATCTGGCGCAATGTCGTCAAATCCTCAACCGGGAAATATCCACGGTTAGCAAGCGTGGAATACAGCCCTGGGGCCGTATGCCCCTTGGACAATACGAAACGGTCGCGGTCTGCTTTCTTAGGCTCCTTGGGGTCAATGTTCATCTCTTCAAAATACAGATATGTATACACGTCTGCTGCGGAAAGGGACCCACCTGGATGCCCTGCTTTGGCAGCATGAACAGCCGTCACGATCCCTTTGCGGATCTCATTGGCTGTCTTCTGAAGTTCTAAGTTTTCCATTTAAATTCTCCTTTAACCATTTTATTATAAGCCCGCTTAGACCTAACGGCTCCCCGGCAGGCTTACGAAATGCATATTTTATAACTGTTCCCATGGGGTTAGGCTTATTCACCAAAAACTGCTTTGTAATCATTCTGGAACTTCACAATCCCCTGGTCCGTCATCGGATGTTTTGTCATCCGCTCTATGACAGCATATGGAACGGTCGCTATATCAGCCCCTGCAAGCGCACAGTCCGTAACATGGACGGTGGTGCGGATGCTTGCCGCTATAATTTCCGTCTGGATATCATAATTGCTAAAAATCGCCACGATATCTTCTATCAGGCTGATGCCGGACTGGTTCACGTCATCCAGGCGCCCTAAAAACGGAGACACATAGGTCGCTCCTGCCCTTGCGGCAAGCAAAGCCTGGTTCGCAGCAAAAATCAGGGTCACATTCGTCTTAATCCCTTCTGATGACAGTACTTTAACAGCTTTCAGCCCTTCCACTGTCATAGGAATCTTAACAATCATATTGGGATGGATTTTGGCAATCTCCCGTCCCTCTTTAATCATCCCTTCTGCATCTGTGGTAGTTGCCTTTACCTCGCCGCTGATTGGTCCGTCTACGATTGTCGTGATTTCTTTGATTACCTCGCCAAAATCCCTTCCTTCTTTTGCAATCAGAGATGGGTTCGTAGTTACGCCGCAGATAACTCCCATATCATTCGCTTTGCGTATATCATCTACATTCGCTGTATCGATAAATAATTTCATCCTTCCCTCTCTTTCTTTTACCAGGGCGCAACGCCCGTACAGACGCCTGCCCCGGCAAAACAGCCTTTGCATATTTAACGGTTACAATTGACAGTTTTATATCTAATTGGCAAATCTGCTGTTATTTGCCAAATACAACGTTACCCAACATAAGGTCCTTCTTGAAATCACGGATGTTGGTGTTGTTGTCAATGTATACAGCTTCGATTCCCATAGCTGCTGCCCAATCGCCCATCTGCTCTGCGGTCACATCATAGGAGAATGCCGTATGGTGTGCGCCGCCGGCAAGAATCCATGCCTCGCACCCTGTTGCAAAGTCAGGCTGCGGCGTCCAGAATGCGGTTGCTACCGGAAGCTTCGGCATCGGCTTTTCAACTTTCTTGCAATCTACGCTGTTGATAATTAAGCGGAAGCGGTCCCCCAAATCAATCAAGGATGTCGCAATACCTGGTCCCTCCTTGGAAGTAAATACCAGACGTGCGGGATCTTCCCTGTCACCCATGGAGAGCGGCTGGCACTTGATGCTGATTGGCCCTTCTGCGATCGTCGGGCAGATTTCCAACATATGGGCCTGCAAAATACCTTCTTTGCCAGGCACTAAGTTGTAGGTGTAATCCTCTAACATCGAAGTTCCCTTAGCATCCTTCATGCCTGCGGACATCAGCTTCATGATGCGGACCATAGCGGCAACCTTCCAGTCTCCCTCTGCGCCGAAACCGTAGCCTTTTTCCATCAAACGCTGAATTGCCAGCCCCGGAAGCTGTTTCAATGCGCCAAGGTCGCCAAAATGCGTGACGATTGCCTGATAGTTCTTCTCCTCTAAGAAACGCTCAAACCCAATCTCAATCTGCGCCTGTACAGCAACGTGCCTCTTAAACTCGTCTGCATCCCTGCCCTCTAAGAGGATTTCATATTTGTCATAGTACTCGTCTACCAATGCATTGGTGTCGGACTCAGATACTGCCCCAACAGCCTCTGCAATCTCATTTACCGGATAAGCGTCAACTTCCCAGCCAAATTTCAACTGAGCCTCTACCTTATCGCCTTCGGTAACCGCTACGTTCCTCATATTATCCGCCACACGCATTACGCGTACATGGCTGCTCTCAACGATACCGATTGCGGTGCGCATCCAGGAAGCAATCTTCTCGCGTACAGCCTGGCTGGTCCAGTGGCCTACGACAACCTTGCGCTCGATGCCCATACGGGTTACCATGTGGCCCCACTCACGGTCGCCGTGTGCGGACTGGTTCTCATTCATGAAATCCATGTCGATGGTGTCGTAAGGAATCTCCTCGTTAAACTGTGTATGTAAGTGCAGCAACGGTTTCCTGTACTCCTGCAGCCCCAGAATCCAGGACTTCGCCGGTGAGAATGTGTGGCACCATACGATAACTCCCGCACAGCCCTCGTCAATGTTCGCCTCATTGAAGGTTTTCCTGATTAACTCATTGGTAATCAAGGTAGGCTTCAACACCACTTCAAACGGAAGCACGCCGGACTTATTAAGCTCATCTACGATGATCCGGGAATGCTCAGCCACATTTTTCAGGCACTCATCCCCATATAAATCCTGTGAGCCTGTGCAGAACCAAAACTTGTAATCTTTTGATAATTTCATGATACTTAACCCTCCTGTTATTTGATAAATTTGATAGCTTCTCGGCCTTTGCCCTGATACCTTCGTACCAGTCTGTCCTTATACTTTTACTTTATTACTTGTATGGTCGTCAATACAAGATGTTTTTTATAAATATCAGGTACAATGTGGCGTCCCTTAGCGCCTCCTACAAGACTCCCTCACAATCAATTCCGGCTCAATCAATATCTTATTCTCCGGAAGCTCTGCATTGGGATTCTGAATCAGCTCCAGCAGCAGCCTGGCAGCCATTTCCCCCAGCTTATCCTGCGGATGGGCAATCGTCGTCAGCTTAATCCGGCTGTTCTCCGCGATAAACGAGTTATCGTACCCTGTCACAGATACCTTCTCAGGCACCCCCAGCCGGCATTCCTCCAACGCCTTGATAATCTCCACCGCAATCTGGTCGTTATAACAGACCACGGCGTCAAACGGATAACCCTTGCGCACCATCTCCTGCATAGCTGCAAAAGGCTTGATGGCGCGGTCTTCTGTATGGAACCAGATAATATTATCGGGGTTGTAAAGAATCCCCGCTTCCTGCAATGCCTGGACATAGCCTCTGTGCCGCTCCATCCCCTGCGTGTCATCAGCTTTGAATACACCGAGAATATTGCGGTGCCCCAGAGAAACCAGATAATCCGTGACAAGATATCCCCCCCTGCAGTCATCCATGACTACCTGCGGCTTGTCCTTGATCTGCTCAAGGCTTGCCTGGATAAAAACGTAGGGGATACCAAACTGCTCCAGACGTTCATACAACGAAATGTGTTTGCAAAAAATCTCACTCTTGCTGGGTTCAATAATCAACCCCTCAATATCCTTCTGTAACAGCTCCTCCAAGCACCTTGCCTCTGCTTTCCTGGAATTGCGGGTATTCTTAAGGATAATGCTGTAGCCCTTCTCCGTCAAGACACTGTCAATCCCCTGGACGACCTTAGGGAAAATGTAATCCGACAGATAGGTGGTCACCACTGCGATATTGCGGGAAGTCTTGCTGTGGCGCACAAGCTCCGAACAGAAAGTCCCCTTGCCGTGTTCTGCATAAATATATCCTTCATTCTCCAGGATGGCAAGCGCTTTGCGCACGGTATGGCGGCTGATACTGTATTGTTTCGAAAGCTCATTCTCTGAGGGAAGCCGGTCCCCCGCCTGGATATCACCGTCCAATATCATACGCTTCAAATCTTCCGAAAGCGTAAAATACTTTAATTTCTGACCTTCGCGCTTCGCCATCTTCCCCAATATCCTTTCCCACATTGCTGCTATCTTCCCTTATTTTACAACTTGTATGGATGTAAATACAAGTAATTTCCACGAACTGTCAAAAAATATACAAATACGATAATTACACTCAAAAATATGGCAGGCGCTTCTTGATTTTTTGTGCAATTTGCACATTTCAGCAAAAACAAAAGGACCTCGGATATTGGTACGTCACCCCAACATGCCAGCGCTTTAGAACTTCCGCACCAGCAGGTCGCTTTTTTCCAAAAACTCCTCCACGGTATGGAACCCTAACCGTTCCAGCAATTCCAGCACAAAAGGGTTCTCCAGGGGCGTCTTGTACTCTGCACGCTCGCTGTAAGCGTTCACATTGTCCTTCCCCTCGTCCGCGGGTATGATGCGTTTCGGCCCGCCCACGCAGCCGCCGCGGCAGCCCATCCCTTCAAAAAAGTTGGCATCAATTTCCCCCTTTTTCAGCTTTTCCACCATCTCCCTGCATGCGGGCACGCCGTCAGCCTGCTTGGCCCTCACCTCTATCTTACGGTTTGGGTTTAATTGTTTCACGGTTTCCTTTACCGCCTCACTGACGCCGCCAGTCCTTGCATAAATGCGCCCGGCTCGCGAAGAATGCTCCTTCTCATCCTCGCCAAGCTCCTCGGGGTTGATGTCCGCCGCCTCAAACATGTCCTGCACTTCCTGGAAAGTCAACACATAATCTACCGCGTCTGCAATATCTTTTTCCCTTGCTTCCGCCTTCTTTGCCATACAAGGCCCGATAAATACGGTCATGGCTTCGGGATGGAGTTGTTTTACCACGCGCCCCGCCGCCACCATAGGCGACACTGCCCCCGGGACATGGGGAAGCAATTCATGGTAAATCCCACGTATCATAGCAATCCACACCGGGCAGCAGCAGCTTGTCAACTGGTAATCCTGCTCTTTTTGGATATTGGCGTCAAATTCCAATGCCTCTTTCAACGTCAGGATATCCGCAAAGACCGCCACCTCAACCATGCCTTTAAAGCCCATCGCCTTAAATGCGGCCCTCAGCCTCCCCACCGTGACCTTTTCCCCAAACTGCCCCAGGAACGCCGGGGCTATCAGCGCATATACTTCCTGCTTTTTGCCACGGATTGCCGTAAGTACCGGGACCACGTCTTTATTTGCCGCCAGCCGCTCCAAACGGCAGGCGTCCACACATAAGCCGCAGCCAATACATTTTTCCGGGTTAATCACAACCTTTCCGTCCGCATCCCGCTCAAACGCATCGAAAATGCAGCTATTTTCGCAGGCACGCTCATAGGCGCACTGCTCGCACTGCTCCGTAAAAATAACCGGCGCATGCTTCTTGGGGTTCAGCAGGCAGTCCATATGATAAGGGTCGTATTCTTCTTCCAAAATACGACCCTTCCCTGTCTCCTGTTTTAATATATCAAGATATAATTGATGGAATGTTTTCATCCGTCCAGACCTCATTTCTTTTTTGGGTATGCTATAGTCAATGACAATTATTTTTGTCGTTTACTATAGCATACCCAAAAACAGAGGTCCTAAACATTCGGTTTTGTAAGTTATGCGTCAGCGCACCCTCACCCGCTCCCCTTCCCTGACCGCCCTGCCAGCTTCATATATGATTTTATCTTCTGCGGACACGCTGCCTTCCACAGCCGCATACTCATCATTATTTTCGAGCAATGCCACCGGCACGAATTCGGCGACGGACTGTAAGCCAAGAATCGTTTTCTCCTCCTTCACCACAATCACATAATACCCAGAACCCTCTTGGCACAGTGCAGACAGAGGGATGCATTTGCGGTATCGTTTACTCTCTTTTGTTAAGCTTAACGCTGCGTTTCCTGTCCGAGGAAGGAGGCCGTCTTCTATCTCTGCAAGCACCCGGTATGACCCGCCCCCGCTTTCTGCAACCTCGCTGATTTTTACCCCTTCCAAAACAATATCGCCGTTCGCAAACGCCAAAGAACCCTCTAACCCCTCCTCCGGGTTAAAATGCTGCTCCCTTGGAAAATACTGATTCCCTGCCGCAGCCAAATCCCTGTCCCCAGCAGCCCCGCTCCCGTTTGCATCAGCCCCCGTTATTTCCCTAGCTGTCCCTTCCTCACCATAAGCCTGCCCGCTTCCTCCCACCGTGCCCTCAAATTGGAACGGCTGGCGGAAATCTTCCAGTATCAACAACGGCTCTGTAGATGTAAGGCTGCCTGTGGAGACATTACATGCAAAAACGTTCCCGGCAAATTCGGCATAGACCTGGCCGTTCCCCTCGCGCAGCGCATAAAGCTGCTGCAAGGATTTCTCTACATCCTCCTTCTCGATTTGTAATAACGCAGCCGCATTGCTTTCCTCCGCCTCAAAGCCGTGGCTTCCTTGCCTCAATCCCTCACTTCCTTGCCTCAATCCCTCACTTCCTTGCCTCAATCCCTCGTTTCCATAGCCTCCCATCCCCTCCTCCCCCGCCTGGTCCGGCGTTACGATAAAACCCTCTCCCCCCGCGCTGGGGTTTTGCGGGCTCTCCTGTACTTGGGAACCATGTTTGGTATCGGCAACCTGCAAGTCATATTTGTAAATTTCCTGCTCTTTTCGCCCAATTTTGTCCTGTAAATCCGCCATATCAAGCGTAAACAGCAAATCGCCTTTGTGCACAACGTCATTTTCCTGTACCCAGACATTCTCTATACGCAGCCCCTCCTGGCAATACAAGGCGCGTTTGCCTTTTGTCCCCACACGCCCCTGTATTTCCAGCTCATATGTTAATTGCATTTCCTCCAAAGCACAGACCGACACCGCCGGGACCACATAAGAATCCACCGCCCTTGCCACCATTGTCAGAACCGCCATCACGGCAAGAAACAGCGCCAGGGAATGCCTGCCCCATTTGCAGGCAGCCGCCTTTAATTCCTCTCTCCATTGCATTTCCCACACCCCCCGCTATTTTTTCACTGCCATTGCGCCGATTCCTTTGCTGATATCTTCTTTCCCACCAAAGATAAGCAGCGCCATGGGCAAAAGGACAATCAGCGAACAAACAAAGATATCGGAAACATTCTCATAACTTATCCTTGGTATATAAAGCGAAAACGGCCAAAGGGCAGGCGTTTTCAAGAAAAGCAATGGCTGTTCAACCATATTCCAGTACTCGATAAGCCCCAGCAAAGCAGCCGCCTTAATCCCTGGCATCGCCAGAGGGACGCCCACATGGTAAAACATCTGCAACCGACTGCTGCTGTCCAGCGAAAAAGCTTCAAATATCTCTCCCGGCAACCCAAGGAAACTGCGGTCAATAATGAATACTGGAAATGTTGAGAATACCGCTGGCAAAACGACTGCCGCATGCGTATCATTAATTCCCACCCCCTCAATTACAATGTAGCTCGACAGCATCGTCACCTGGAATGGCAGCAGCATCAATATCGTATAAAGGTAAAAAAGCAGGTTCGTAAGCCTTCCATGGAGTCTGGAAAACCCCCAGGCGGCAGGGACAGCGACAAACATCTGCCCGGCGACAATCATGCCTGCCAGTTTCACAGAGTTCCAAAAGACCACATAAAATTCCGGCTGATAAAGCAGCGTCTTTGCAAACCCCTGCAAGGTTGGGAACGCTGGCAATAACAGCAGATACGTCTTCCCCTGCCCCTGAAGCACGCCTTCCAGATAAGCAGATAACTCATACTGTCCGGTGACAGCGCCAACACCCAGCACAAGGACTGGAAAACATGAAATAATACAAACGAAAACGATGATAAGGGCTGCTGCATTCTTCGCAATAAAACGACCCATGCATGTCCTCCTTTTCCTTAACTTTCAAATGAACCCGAAGCCTTCTTTCGGAATGGCCAAGCCAGCGCCGCAAAGATACAGGCTAAAATGACCGCGCCCGCCGACATTTTTTCCACCGACATATCCCGAAACCAATTGTGGAACAAATGCTGTACCATATAGATGCTTTTGTCCGGGTATTCCCCTGCCAAAAGATAACTTTCCCGATATGATTTCAAGGACGCCGTAACCGCCAGTATAAACGCCGCTGAACACATTGGGCGAAGCCCCGGAAGCGTGATAAAATAGAACCTGCCCAAAGCCCCCGCCCCGTCGACCGAGGCAGCCTCATAGCGCTCCCGTGGTATAGCCGCAAGCCCGGCCAGCCACAGGACAACGTAATATCCCATATTTTTCCACAGGAACGTAACGGCAAAAACCCAAAACGCATAGGAGGAATTGAGCCAGTCCACTGAAATGTCCAGGGATGTGTTGATAAGGCCATTCCTGTGAAATGCCATTTTCCATACAAATATCAAAGAAGCGACCGGAACCGCCATTGGCAGCAGGCAGACATTACGCGAAAACTGCCACTGGCGTTTCGCGCCGCTGCCGACAAAAAAAATAATGTTCGCCAATAGCAGGGAAATGATCAGCAGCAGGGGCACACATACCAAAAGAAAACGACCGGTGTTTCCCATAGCCAGGCAAAACGCCGGGTTCCTGGCTACCATCTTATAGTTATCAAACCCCACAAAAGCCCTGCCTGTGGCATTTGTAAAAGACCGCCTCACCACGTCCGCAAAAGGCAGGAAAACAAAGACAAACACCCCCGCCAGGCTCGGCAGCAAAAACAAAAAATCCTGCACATTCCCAGGCCTTCTTTTCATACATCCACAACTCCGATTACTGCTTCTCATACATCCACGACTCCAACAATTTTTCTTTTACCTTTATCGTTCCAGGTAATACAGCTCCAATGCCTGCGCAACCTCGTTTACCGCCGCGTCAAGGCCTTTTTCTCCTGCCAAATATGCCTCCGCTCCTTTTTGTATGGCGTCCGTCACAACCGCGTCTTCCATGGCAGGCGTAGTCAATCCCTCGACATCATCCAAAAGCCGCTCGAACCTTTCCGGCTCCATCCACTCTTTATCTTCATCAGAACCAGCAGAACCATTTTCTCCCTGCCTGGGCTTTATGGCAAGCTCTGACGGCGTCTGCGCAAATGCGGCCTTATTCACAGGAAACCCCATAATTACGGCATACATCCCATCTATGAATATGTCCTGCTCTTCCTCGCTGAGCATAAAAAGGAGAAATTCCCTGGCAAGCCCTTCCTCCCGGGATTCGCTGTTAATCCCGGCAATGAACGCGCTAAAGACGCCCTTCGCTGCCGCCTGGTACGATAAGCCTTCCTGGGCAATCGCCCAAAAATCATGGATGGAGCTTAAATACCCTAAATCCATCGCCACATTCCCATACGCTATATTTGACGCATCCAAAAAGTTGTCATTGGCAAAAACATCATAGCTTTTATCCACCTCATCCTCCTGGTAAAATAAAGATATCTCGTTTTCCTTCTCTCTCAGCCTGTCATTGAGCTTTCCCACCGTTTCTAAAAGATCCCTCAATCCCTCTTTGGAAACTGCATCGCCATCCTTTTGTATGTCCTGCCAATAAATGCTGAACATATAGCGCAGCAGCCTATTGTCCTGCCGGAAAAATGCCGGCAAATCTCCCGTCCCCAAAGCAGCCGCCAGCAAGTCCCCTGCCGACTGGATATGCGATATCTTTTCCTCTTCGCCAACCACTACCGGGAACTTAAAGGCGATAGGCGCCGCATACTGCGCGCCGTTTGTCTGGTATGCCAAAAAAAGATTGGCAAACCCCTCTTCCCCGCTGATATAAGAAGCCAAATCACTGTTTAAATCTTTCAGGACGCCCGTTTGCGCATAAGACTCCCAGGGCAGACCATTCAACAAAAGGACGTCCGGCCCGTTCCCCGCCATAATCTCAGTATTCAGGCTGCTGACGGCGTCCGCCTCCTCTTTGGCCGCCGTATCATCCATGCCCACTTCATGCACAACCTGTACCTGGGGATGGCTCGACTGAAAATCAGAAACCAGCTTCTCCAAAACATAATTATCTTTCAGTGAATACACGACCAGCCTATGCTCCGGCCGCGTGGGCATTTCCGCGTCAAATTCATACCGCAGCAACTCCATGCCAGCCCCAGATATGCCCTGCACAAACAACAGGAAGACATTTTCCGGCAAGCTGCAAAGCCTCATTATGCTGTAACTTCTATCTGAAAAACTGCTCATGCCCCCGTCCACCAAAAGCTCCGTAAGCGCCAGATTAAAATCCGTACCATAAATTCCCTGCTCATTACAGTAATAAATTTTTTGCTCCTTTTCATTGACGTCCATGCTGCTTAAAAAACCATCTCCCAAAGGGATGGATAACTCCCCTGTCTCATCCCCGCTTCCCGCATCCAGGACCTTAACCGCCCCGTCGCGCTCTTTTAAATAGATTTTCTCCCCATACAACGCCATCCGGGCAATGCCAGTTTCTTTTTGCCACAGAACCTCGCCTTTCCCAGGGGCAAAGCAAAAAATTTCCTGGCTGATATCCTCCCCTTCTGACTTGGCAAACATGCCATAAACCTTCCCATCAGCGGAAAGGAAAATCTGTTGCAGCCCGTAACCCGACGTTAAATTTCCCTCCCGCGGCAAGGGCAGCGAAAGCTGCAATGCATGGGCATTGGCGTCGCCTTGCACGTTATCAACCTGGAAATACTCATACGCACCGACAGCATTCTTTTCCTCCAGCGGATCATCCGACATTTTCCCTGCGGACACGACAACGCTCCCCCCTTCCCCAAAGCTTGCCGCCACCACCCTGTATCCCTCCGGCAGCCAGCCCCCTGCCAGTTCCTTATGTTCCCAGGTTCTGCCGCCGTCGCTGCCCTCACAAAACAAAAAACTTCCCGGCTCGCTTTCAAACAACATATTTACTTTGCCATCCTCCCTGCATTCCACATCAAAAATGCGTTCCACAGAAAATGGCAAGCCTATTTTCTCTTCCAGATACCTGCCCTTTGCAGCCTCCACTTGCTGAGCGCCCGGCAATCCCCCGCCCCCCGCGCTTCCTTCCTCACTTTCCTTTTCCGTACTTTGCAATTTCTGAGAGCCATTTCCCATAGTGGCACAGGCCGCTGTAAAAACAGACATAACGCCCAGCAGCAAAAACAGCGCAAATGAACATTTCTTCTTCATGACGCCCAGCAGCAAAAACAGTTCAAATGAACATTTCTTCTTCATGATGCCCTTCCTCCTTTTTACAGGTATCGGCACACGCGCCGCCTGCCTTGTTTGTTTCCCATCTTACCACATGGCAATTCGGCAAGTCCTCTAAAAATCCTCTAAATTTCAAATCATAGAGCTGGGCAGTTATTTTTACCATATTTTTAGCGAAACGGTATCATTCCATTTCAGGCATGGCAGACTATGTATATGTCTGATTTGTCGAAATATATAGGGTATCTGGATTTTCAGGGAAAATCCTTGAGCATCCGCTTTTTGTATGCTATATTATAAGCAGAACCAGAACCTTTATGGCAGCCGGAAGGCGTCAGTGCCGAAGCCGGAGATGTATATGATATTCACTGGTGAAAGGAAAAATATTCCAGATATAATATCCCTCCGGGAAGATTTCTTTGGTGGGGAAAAGATAGCCCTTGATGTGGAAGTGAAGGTCTTATACCAGGAAAATGAGAAAGATATTATCGGGCAGTATATTATTTTCTGCAAAGTATACAGTGAACAAAGGAAGATTCATGGCGATACAGAGTTGGCAGTGACGGAAACTATCCGCATCTGCAAAGATAGGAATGTGTTGCGCGAATATCTGATTAGCAAGGAACAGGAGGTTGTGGGTATTATGATGACATTGTTTGATGATGAGCAAATTTTAAGAGCTTATGCAAAGGATATTGAGAGGGAAACAGCAGAAAGAATGATAAGATTGGGCGAGTTGCCTCTTGAAAAAATAGCAGCTTGTGTTCCCTCAATCTCTCTTGACGAGTTGAAAGAGATAGAAGCAGAAGTGATGCAGTTGTCATAAGCAAACCGTTTTTTGTTAGAAAAAAGCGTATGGGGTATCAGACCATGCGCTTTTCTGCTAAGCTAACTACGGTATCTAAGAAAGGTTTTTATACAGTTTTCGTATCCGCATATTTTTGTCGAAATGGTATCGTTCAGTTTCAGGCAGGGCAAATAAAATGAATGTCTGCTTTGAAAATAACCGGGGTATCTAGGGGACTCTTGAAGGAATCTGTTTTTTACAGACAGGTTCTTTTTTGTGCGGTTTTATAGCATCTGAGACTCGGAAATGCGGAGGGTTGACTTTATGCCGGGGCAGAGCTAACATCACACAGACGTAAGAAAACACGCCTGGCTGTGCTATATGCCGCAGCAGGAGGGAGTTTCCACCAACACGGAACGTTTTCCTGAGACCATGTATTTGCAGTATCAATTTCCCGACATATGAAAAAACAAGATAGGACTGATATATCTATAAACAATAATTGTTTCTGTATTGTACATTCATTGTTGCCCTTATCCATCTGCTTTACCAGATTTTTAAGGGAAAAAAATAGCCGCCACTACCACCAATAGTGACGGCTGACCCTTTTCATAGGGTGTAATCTGTTGTTAAAGGGGTAGAGCCGCTTCTATGGCTTCCCCTTTTGCATTTCTAATATAACACATCTAAAATATGATACAAGGAGCAAAAACAAAATTCCCCTGTTAATAGAGGACTTTTAGAGAACTTTTTTGATATACTAAGAAGAAGACAACTTTGGAGGATGAAATTATGAGGGTTCTGCTTATCGAAGACGACGCCAGCCTGTCGGAACTGTTAGCTTACGGCCTTGAAGAAGAGGGCTTTGCTGTCGACGTCTGCCCCGATGGCGTCGAAGGGCTGGCTTTCGCATTGCAAAATTTATACGACCTTATCTTGTTAGACCGGATGCTGCCCGGCTTGCCGGGAGAAGAAATATTAAAACGTATGCGCCGCAGCGATGTGGACACGCCTGTCATATTTATCACCGCCATCGGTGATTCCGCTGAGAAAATCAATGGCTTAGACCTCGGCGCCGACGATTACTTGGTAAAACCATTTGAAATTGGCGAACTCCTGGCAAGGATACGCAGCGTTATGCGCAGGACGATAAAACGCCCCTCTCCCTTTTGCCTTGCTTTCGGCGATATCCGCCTTGCCGAAAAAGAATCTAAATTGCTCCACAAGGGGCAAACCGTCCTGCTGCCCAAAAAAGAAGCTGAGCTTCTGTCCTATTTTCTGCGCAACCCAGGCAAAACCCTCCCTCGCCAGCAAATCATCGGGAATGTCTGGGGACCGGGCGCTGAGATAGAGGACGGGAATTTGGACAATTACATTTACTTAATCCGCAAGAAATTAAACGCCTTAAACACAAATGTGCACATCGTAACGGTACACCGCCAAGGCTATTGCCTGACGCTGAAATGACGCCCCAAAAACAAACCGCAAGGAGAACCTTATGTTCCATTGTCCCCCACTATTTTCAACTCTGATTTTTCCACTTGATTTTTTCACTATAAAGAATATAATAATATTACAAACAACTACAAAACAAATGCAACATACATATAAGGAGGGTATTCTATGGCAGAACAGGTTTTAATTCAATTCAGGGCAGATAAAGCATTAAAGCAAGAAGTTGCAGAAATATACGAAAGGCTTGGGATGGATTTACCAACTGCGTTCCGTATGTTCATGGCTAAAAGCAAACTCGTAAAGGGCCTTCCTTTTGAAGCAACCCTGCCAGAAAAAATGATAACACGGGCAGAAGCCAAAAATGCTTTTCATGAATTGCGCAGACAGGTATCTAATGTCCCTGAGATGTCACTAGCGGAAATTAATGCTGAAATTTTAGCGGCACGGAAAGAAAAGGTTAAATGACAATGGATATTTATGCAGTAATTGATACTAACGTATTACTTTCGGCATTGCTTTCTAAAAAGGAAGACGCTGCAACCGTTAAAGTCCTGGATGCTGTTTTTGACGGAAGGGTTATCCCCTTGTACCATCAAGCCATTTTAGCCGAATATCATGAAGTGCTTCACAGAGAAAAATTCCATTTACAAGAAAACCTGATAAGGAAAGTTATTGAGGCAATCAGGCAGTTTGGCGTAGAAGTGTTTCCACAGCCTACCGGAGCAGCCCTGATTGATATGGATGACCTTATATTCTACGAAGTAGCTATGGAAAAGAGGGATGATGAGGCATATTTAGTCACCGGCAATCAGCGACATTACCCTTTTAGGGATTTTATTGTCAGCCCGGCAGAAATGATAGCGATTATTGAAACAGCAGGAAGAAATTAATTTTTTGCCTGACGCTGAAATGACGCCCCAAAAACAAACCGCAAGGAGAACCTTATGTTCCATAAAGTGCAAAATAAACTTTCCCTGATTTGCTGCCTGACAACAACCCTGATTGTGCTCGCCATTATTTTATGCTGCCTGCATATTTCAGAGCGAAACATGTACGGACAGGAAAAAGCCTTATTTTTCCTCAAGGCCAATGCCATCTCCTCCGACTTATATTTATCCGGGAACATTGATATGGACTGGTATCGCCGGCAGATGGAGGGCGGCAGGCATCCCCTCTACCTTGAAGTAAACGGCGCCCCCGCCACCCTCTGCGCCCTAATCCTTTCCCCCAAAGATTTCACGCTTCTCCAAGGGGCAAAGGCATATATGGACCAGCAGATGCAGGACGGCAGGCAAAACTTTGCCCATGATGCAAAAGCCGCCGCGCCGGATACGATACAGCAATATTTTGCCTACGCCAATGAAGGGCAGAAATTTCTTGTCATGCAGGCAAACTTACAGAAAAATGAGCAGCAGGTTTCCTACCTGTTTTGCTATAACCTGCACGGGTTTTACAATAACGTCAAAAAGCAGCGCCTCCTGTTTGCAGCCATTTGGCTGTCTTCTATCGCCATTTTGTACCTGTTCTCACGCATTTTCACTTCCCATGCGTTAAAGCCCGTCATCCAAAACGACCAAAAGCAAAGGCATTTTACCGCCTTCGCCTCACATGAGCTGCGCTCTCCCTTAGCCACCTTAAAAACCGGGCTTTCCATTCTCAAAAATAAATTTGGCGCCGAAAACGCCGCGCGCATTTTTGCACTGATGGAACATGAAATGTCCAATATGGAACGGCTGATTGAAGACCTCCTATACCTCGCCAAAGCAGAAAACGCCGCGCTAAGTTTTCATTTTGATCATGTCGACCTTGCCTGCCTGCTTACTTCCATCTATGAGAAATATGTGGGTGACGCCCAAAACAAAGGCTTGGCGCTATCCCTGTCGGCAGACAAAGGCCGCGATTACTTCTGCCTTGGCGATGCGCAGCGCCTCGAACAGGCTATCTGCATCCTTGTGGACAACGCCCTGACCTACACCCCGCCGGGACAAAATATCACCTTGCGCATTTTAAGCTCGCACCGTAAATGTTATATCCAGGTGATTGATACGGGGAAGGGCATCCCCGATTCTGAAAAAGAAAAGATTTTTGACCGTTTCTACCAGGAGGATTCCTCCCGCAGCCAGAAAGGGCATTTCGGCTTAGGCCTATCCATTGCTAGGGAAATCTGCCATACGCATGGCGGCAAAATCTCCGTGAGCGACACAAACGGCGGCGGCAGCACCTTCACAATCCGGCTGCCACAGGCCTTTCGAAAACAAACTTCTTAGATTGTGGAAGAAGCGCTGATTGGCTGCGATACCCACAGCCGAAAAATCTGGCCGTGGGCGTCACAGCCTTATATCCACCCCACTCCTCGTAACGCTCCTCTTAGCCACTGATTTCTTCTGCAGCCCCTTCCTCTTTTTCATTGTCTTTTCACGAGATTTATCAATCAGCTTTTGGGCGTTTTGCTTGCGTGCCTGGCGAAGCTTTCCGCTCATGGCAAGGCTTCTGCTGTCTACGACACGGGAAAAGCAGCGATACTTGCCTTCCCCATCGATAAAGCTATTGCTAAATACAAGCGTCTTGCCGCTGGCTTTATAGATACCGTCCATAAATTTTGTGATAAATTCCACGCCCTTTATCATATCCTTCATATCCTTTTCCGTCTGCGGGTCATGACGCATTTTGTTCAAAATCCCATGGCTGAGCGTCAGCGTCCTGCCGCCCCTGGAAGAGGAAAACGTACTGCCTGCCTTCACATCCAGGCTTGGGGCAAGCTTCGCCAATTCGCGGACATAAGCCGCAAGGCCTTGTTTGGGGTACTGCAAATTTTTCATGTCCTGTATCGCATAGTTACTGTAATTGTTTATTATCTCCATGCCCATAACCTTATCCTCCTTGATAAAACTGCCATAGAAATCTTACATCATCTTAATCAACGCCAGCATCCAGTCATCGTCCGAATGCCTGTCATAAGGGATTCTGGCTACCTTCCCCTCCGTGCCCGCCTCGTAACGGCACAAATACCCACGCCCTACAAAACCAGGCAATTTATAAAACCCGCCAAAGACAATAAATACTTCGCCAAAGGCATTTTTTTCCTGCAGGAAACGTTCAAATTCCTCCCGCTGCACATAAACATAGCTGTCGTCATAAGAAATCAGCCCGCGCAGGCCTTCATCATAAGAAACCGTATTTCCTGAGCCATTGTCTGAGGCGAGAAGCTTCGACTCTTTGCTCCTTTCGTCAAATGCATATACCAGCAAGCTATCGTTCTCATTGCATCTTCCATAAGAAACAGCCTTTATCCCACAGACCATGCCTGCTGCACATAGAAAAGCAGCCAACGCCGTACCCGCCAGCGCCATACGTTTATATGGCTTATACCTGGCAATCCCAGACATCCTGCGTCTAATGCCCTGAAAACCCCCATCGTCCATAAACGTGGCATACATGTTGAAATCTTCGCCTTTCGCCTGCAAAAACCTCATGCTCTTAACCAACAACTGCCCATAAGCATATGGCGTCTTACCGCTCCTTTGGATTGTCACCCAGTCACAGATCCCTTCCATATCCTCCCGCAAAAGTTTCACCCCCACGGTAAGCAACGGATTAACCCACAACAGGGAACGCAATATGTCCCATAAAAAATAAATCCATAAATGACCCAACCGGATATGCACCTGTTCATGAAGAAATATAGCCTCAAATTCCTCGGCGCAATATTCCTCCACTATGACCCTTGGCGCCACAATTTTAGGCCTGCATAACCCAATAGTAAACGGTGTAACGGGAAGCTTTGTGATATAAACAACAGCACGCCCGCCGGACAACCCTTCACTCCCAGGATGCAGGATATCCGTCAGGTTTCTTTTTTCCAGTTTGGCAACGGCTTTTTGCAGCTTCCTTCTCCTTGCAAACAGCAGCGCCATAGATACAAACACGCCCACAAAATACAGCCAGTATATCCATTTATGATTTAAAAAAATTTGCGGCAGCCAAGTAAACAGCAAGACGCCGATGGTCTGCTCATAAAAAAATTTCAGCTTGCCCATAAACAGGACAGGCAGGAACAAGCTCCATAACGCCCCTTTCAAAAATACGCGTTCTCTTGCCAAAGTTTTGCGCAGCAGCCAGACAACCGCGAACACGCCCACAGAAACCAAGGCACAGCGCATGAGCTGTAACCCATAATAGGCGGTGCCTAAGTCCAAAAGCTGTATCCCCTTGCGTATAAATTCCTGTGCCATCATTCCTTGCCCTTATCCCTGCATTGCTCCAAGATACCTTCCAGTTCCCGGAATTGCTCTTCCGATAATTTTGCATCCTGCAATAACGCCGCCAGCGCATTTTTGCGGCTGCCTGCAAAATAGCTGTCCACAAACTTCCTGCTTTTCTCTTTCTGGCATTCTTCCTTGGATTTCACCGCCGAATAATGGTATACCCTGGAATCATGCTCATCCACGACATAACTCAAAACGCCCTTCTGCCATAAACGGTTTAACAGGACGCGCACCATACGCGGCGACATATCTGTTTTCCCATTAATTTTCTCAATCACCTCTTTGGCTGTCAGGGAGGTATCGCTTGCCCACAATGCCTCCATTACCAGCCATTCGCTTTGGCTGGGAGATGTTTCCTTATTCTTGCCGCATGGCATAGAGCTATCCTGTTGGGTTTCCTTATTCTTGCCGCATGGCATAGAGCTATCCTGTTGGGTTTCCTTATTCTTGCCACATGGCATAGAGCTATCCTGTTGGGTTTCCTTCGCCACATTACCACCTTCCTTTTCATGCTGCTGCCATATATATCGGATGGGATTCGAATTTTATTAATGTTTGTTCCCAATTTTCCAGATTGCCGGATAACCTGAGGTGTGCTATAATCTGCCTAAGGAGCAGACGTGTTACAAGGTGGTGAACCTCCCTCACTTGAAAAAGATGGGAGGTGATGCATATGGAAAATACATATGATATTTTAAGCCTGTTATTTTTAGGCGGTAACTTCCTAATTGCATTGCTTACCTATTTGGATAATAGGAATAATAAGCAAAAATAATAAGCCTACCTTGTACTTGACAGGTCCAGGTAGGCTTATTTAGCTACTCGTGGAGGTCAACCACTTTGTGGGCGGTTGCTCCTTTCCTATAATATATCATTTTTAATCCCGAAAATCAACTGCCTTTTAAAATCCCGGTGAACTTATTCCTGCACAAAAGCCAACCATTAAGGTTCCCCTGCCATCAGCATCACGCAAAGCCGGAACTCCCCATCCTTTTGCACAATGTCTATATCGCCGGCATATTTCCCCGCCACCTTGCGGATATTTAAAAGGCCGTACCCATGGCCGTCCCTTTTCTTTTTGCCGGTCAGCGGCAGGCCGCTTTGCGAATCCCAACGCAGATTCCCGGCAAACGTATTGCTGGCTTCTATCATATAGGCATTTTTCCTGCGATAAGAGACGACAGAAATCCGCCCATTTGCCAGGGTATTCTCTATGGCGTTCTGCAAAGCGTTATTCAGTATCACACTGACGTCAAAAGCATTCATGCCGCAATCAGCAGGGAAATAAAATTCTGAGAAAAAAGAGATTCCCTTTTTCTCAGCCTCTTTTTTCATCTCCTGCAAAATCACATCCGTCACAGGGTTCCCGCTTTTTATTTCCCCAGCCATTTCAACGAGGCCTGCTTTCAGCTCCTCGCTGTACGCCTGCGCTTCCTTAGCCTTATTGCTGGCATAGAGCCTTTCCAAGGTAAGGATATGGTTCGCCATATCGTGTTTGGCGCCCCGGATATCCCGGTAAAGGCTTTCCACCTGTCCTAGGTGGCGCTTGATACCAGCAACCTGCGCTTCTAACAGCCCAGACTGCAGGTTCTCCTCCTGCTTCGCCTTAATATCCTGATACAGCACAATAACCACAACGATTGTAACGATAGACACCACATAAAACAGCAAAGACAGCATCTCATAAAAATTGTCCACTTTTTGCGTTTTTATAATATAAAAAACACGGTAGTAACGGACAATTTCAAAGCCCACCATGCCCATAAGGGAGGGAAGCGCTAACATGATTAGCTCTTTTATTTCCATCTCCGCTTGTTTATTGGCATAGACCTTTATCACCAGCCATATGCCAATGGCAGTAAGGGCAAATTCCACAGCCAGGTAAAATACGCATACCAACGCATACAAGGCAAGCCACATGTGGGGATGTCCCCCCATATATTCTGTCTGCCCTGCAAAGGCATACAGGTTATCATAAAGGATTTCCGCCATAGCTGCCGCAAACCGGTTAAGCGAAAAGAATGTAACCGTCAGAAATAATTTCTGCCTGTAATTTCTGCGGTCAGCCCAGCAGATAACAGAAAACACTGTCAGGCCGCCTATGGCACATATCAGATAAACGTCCAAATTCAGCGATGAGACATAAAAAAACAGCATTGTCAAAAAATATGCTGCCGCCGCATAACATGCGCCTTTGTTCCTGTTTTGTGGTTTCCTTCCGGGGCAGGCGCCATTAGGCATCACCTCGGAAGCCATAAAAGGCTTTACCAATCGGTAAAGACAATAACTCCTGACAAATACCACCGCAACCAGTGCCAGGAAGGATATGGGTTCAATCCCGTGAATAACCTGAGCCATTTGCTTTCCCTTCCCTCTGATTGAACCTTAAATAACTTTTGACAAAATCCTGGTAATTCTGCTTAGACATCAGGGCCTTCCCATTTTCAAAATAAATTGCGGAAGCGTCGTACTTCTCAATATAATTGAAATTTACAAGATATGCCCTATGGGAACGGTAAAAGCCACACCCAGCTATTTTCTCTAATTCTTTCATCTTGCCGTAGTACTCAATATCCTCCTTAGGGGTGTGGATGATAATCTTGCGGTTAAACACCTCCGCATATACAATATCTTCAATATGCACCGTTATATGCTTCCCCTTTGCGGTTATAAGCAGGCTGGGCTTTTCCTTTACCGCGCGTTCCGTTTCCCTGTCATGGCACTGCCTAACTGCATGGTACAAAACTTCCGCAAATTTCTTATCCTCAAACGGCTTGACAAGATAATGGAATGCTCCCACGTCAAAGGACTCGAACACATAATCCTCTATAACCGTCACAAAAATAATGAGCATCTGACGGTCCCGCCTGCGAAGCCTCCTTGCCGTCTCCATGCCATCAATTCCCGGCATCTGTATGTCAAGGAACAGGATATCAGGAAGGTGCGGCGCATCCAACACCTCCTGCCCCGATACATAAACAACAATATCCCCTGCCGGGTAGAGCTTTTTTACCCTGTCGGCAATCATGCCCCGGATTTCTTCCTGGTCATCACATATGCCAATCTGCACGCCTCCACCTCCTGAAACATATATTATAATTATTTATCGGATTGGGGTAAGGTATTCATAAGAAAAATGGTGCAGACAGACGTTTTTTGTGTGTGAGTCCATTAATGGCGTCCCTTTACACTCCGGACAACATACGCTATAATAATTGCATAGAATACTGCGATAGGATACTCAGGGCAGTTAAGCGGCTAAACGGCTGTACATTTAAGGTTGCATCAATCAAAAGGCGGTGAGAATATGGAGGTAATGGGAAAGACAGAGAAAGAACAAATGCAAAAAAATGTAGAAGAATTTGAGAGGCTGCAAGATTATATGATATCTTGTGAAAAAGAATCAGATGCATATAAAAAAATGAAAAGGCGTTATACTTCATTAAAAGTAATACTCACTGCATCTGGTGTAAACCTTACTGAAATTGACTATATCAAAGAATAACGCACAACACTACCCACCCTTGTTTATCGGGACGGCGGTTATACCCTCCGATAGACAAGGGTGTTTACATGATCTGCCCCCTCATGCCAAAGCAGGCGCTTTCCGGTCCTTAATGTCATTAAGTTTAACGGAAGAAGACAACAAGAACAGCACATATATTATATGAATTAAATTTTTACGCATAGCAAACAAACAGATTAGAATCTGCCTGAAAAACGTGTATGATAATTAGATGT
>CATLBW010000039.1 GCA_949879775.1 uncultured Lachnospiraceae bacterium | reverse complement strand
CAGGAGCGGGACGCTGCCAATGGCAAAGTGCTGTACCTGGATGGCTCTAAAAGTTACCTTGACGTTAAGAAAGCGGATGGGGGAAGCCTCCTGGCAGGGTTAAATGAGGTTACTGTTTCCTTTGACGCCCGGCCGGACCGGACGCAGACGAACTGGGGTTTTTATGCCGCCCCTAATGCAAACGAGCAGGCATACGGCAAGGAACATTATATTGGCGCGCTGATTAATGGCGGCAAGACAAGCATGGAACGTTACCATAATAATGGCAGCAGGCCCAAGAGCGCCTCGGCGCCTACCGGCACGGACTGGTCGCATGTCGACGCGGTGTTTACGGAAAACGCTACCATAATCTATGTGGACGGCAGGAAGGCCGCCGAGGAGGCAAGCAATTATGCGCTGCCCGATATCCTGGGGGATAGCGGCATTTTCCAGATTGGCAAGGCAAACTGGGGCAAAGAGGGCGAATATTACAAAGGATGGATTGATAATTTCAAAGTATATGGCAAAGCCCTGGATGCACAAGAAATTTTCGACGTCCCAAACGATGCATGGAAACAGGCCTTGATGGAGCGGCAGAAGGCGAAAGTCGCCCCGGTTGTGATAAATGCGGCGACGGCAACGCTTCCGGATTATGACGGTACAGTGACCTGGCAGGAAGTGGCTTCGGACGCAGGGATAAAAGGCGTGAAGGTTGCGCAGGACGGGCTTACGGTAACGGCAGAGCAGCCGGCCCCTGGCCAGCCGCCCTTAAAGGGCAAGCTTGCCGCGGTCATCACAATTTATGGCATGACGGAGCGCATAGAGGTGGACGCCACAGTGAAGCCCCTGCCGGGCGAGACGGATGATTACGGCTATATGATGGTTCATTTCATTGAGGATTCCGGCGGATATGCGGAGAAAATCTATCTTGACATTTCCCGGGGAGATAACCCGGAGCAATGGGACCCATTAAACGGCGGGAAACCGGTGCTTGCTTCTGATTTGGGCACGACCGGGGTGCGCGACCCGTTTATCACCCGCAGCCCGCAGACGGGGAAGTTCTATATTATTGCCACGGATCTGCGTGTGTTCGGCGCGGACAATGCCGGATGGGCGGTATGGCAGAAGAACTACAGCACCAAGATGAATGTGTGGGAATCGGAGGATTTAGTTACCTGGAGCAGGGTAAGGCAGTTTGACGTAGCTTTGGACCGGGAAGGGAAGAAGCAGGCGAACATGGGTATGATGTGGGCGCCGGAGGCTACCTGGGTGCCGGATTATTACGGTGAGGGCAAGGGCGCTTTTGTGGTCTATTGGTCTTCGCAGTGCTATAAAGATGAAGCCCAGACACAGAAGGATTCCGGCTCTAAGATTATGTGGGGCGTGACTACGGACTTCACACAGGAAACATGGGAATTTGGCGGCGTGTTCTTAGACGGCGGCAAGAACGGCTGGATTGACACGACCATTATCCAAAACGGCAATAAGACATACCACATTACCAAGAGCAATGATGAGCAGATTATCATGGAATCCACCACGGACAAAGAATGGTGGAAACCAGGGACGAGCTGGACGAGGATTCAGAGCAATATTGGACAAAGCAGGTTCGGTTCGGTGGAAGGTCCGGCGGTCTTTAAGGACCATAGCCAGGACAGCCGCTGGTATCTGTTCGTGGACGACCTCCCAAGCCCGGGTTACCAGCCGATGGTCTCCAATGACTTGGATAAAGGCTGGGATTACCTGGACAGCAAAGATTATTTCCTCACGAAATTTACGAAACACGGCGGTGTGCTTTCCCTGACGAAAAAGGAATATGACGCAGTCCGCAATGCGGACGCCGTATCTGTAGCGGAGGCTCCGTCTGGGACCGTGCGGGCAGCGGTTGGAGCGTCTAAGGCTGATATCTTAGCAAAGCTCCCGGCGACCGTGAAGGTAAATAAAGCCTACAATTTGGGGACGGCTGATTTGCCGGTCACCTGGGATGTATCTGGCATAAACACAGATAAAGCAGGTAAATATTCGGCGTCAGGGACAGTCTGCACGATTGGCGCCAATAAGAACCAGTGGCAGGGAAAAGGCGGTTCCACATCTTACCAGGCAGAGGATAAAAAGCTTTACAGTTCCACGGAGTTAAAGGTGTCTGTCTCGGTAAGGGTAACCAGCCAAACAAACCCGGGTGAGACGGATGGCAGCATCCTTCAAGGGATTATCGATAAAGCAAATGCGTTGTCTGCTGGTAAATACAGCGCAGAGAGCTGGGAGATCCTGCAAAAAGCGTTGGCGAATGCGCAGCAGGTCGTAAAGAAACCTGGCGTGTCACAGGAAGAGATAGAAGCAGCGGAGGAGGCTTTAGAGGCGGCCCTTGCGTCATTAAAGCCCGGCGGCTTGCTGGCATATTTTGATTTTGACAAGGAGGCAGAGGGTGGCAAGTTCACTTCCAACCAGGTTGTAGCAAAGATAAACGGCGCCGTGAAATTGGAAGAGAGGGACGCGGCCAATGGCAAGGCGCTGTACTTAGATGGTTCCGCCAGTTACCTGAGCCTTGCAAAGGAGGATAACAGCAGCTTGCTGACGGGGTTGAAGGAAGTTACGGTATCCTTTGACGCCAAGGCGGACCGCACGGCTACCAACTGGGGATTTTATGCCGCGCCCAATGCCAATACCCAGGATGCAAATAAAGAGCATTATATCGGAGCATTAATCAATAACGGGAAGATAACGGTTGAACGTTATCACAATTCCGGGCAGAGGCCGCAAAGCCCGTCCGCCTCCACAGGCACGGGATGGAGCCATATAGACGTCGTGTTTACGCAGGAAGCGACTGTGCTTTATATTGACGGCAGGAAGAAAGCGACCATGCCAAGCAGTTATGCCCTGCCGGATATCTTAGGGAATAACAGTATTTTCCAAATCGGCAAGGCGAATTGGGGCAAAGATGGCGAATATTATAAGGGCTGGATTGATAATTTTGCGGTTTACAGCAAAGCCCTTACAGAAAGCGATTTGATGGACGCGCAGACAGCGGAGAAATTAGCAGCGGAAGATTTGGCGGGTATCAGCCTGCCTAAGACGGCAAAATTGGATTTTAAGCTGCCAACGGAAGGCAGTAACCTGTCGGCAATATCCTGGAAAGTGAAGGTGCAAAGCCCGAACTTGAAGGTTGAAGGAGATACGGCGGCGGTGAAACGCCCGATGACCGGGGAAAAAGATGCGCAGGTCGTGTTGGAAGGAACTGCCAAGCTGGGGCAGGCGGAATGCACGAAGGAATTTGCCATAACCATTCCGGCGTTGAGCGAGGAGGAAGCCTCGGCAGGCATTGTAATCCCCAAATATATTACCGGCAACCTGCAGCCTGAGCTGAACGGAAAGCAGGTTACATGGAGCTGCGATAAGCAGGGGGTTGTGTCGGCAGATGGGAAGGTAACGCTTCCCAAGAGCGGACAGGGAAATGTGAAGGTCAAGCTGTCTGCCAAGGCAGGCGGCATTACGGTTTCCGGCGAGAGCGAAGTATTGGAATACGGTGGAAGCATCCTTACATATGTGTTAAAGGATCAGGACCTTTTGGCTTACAAGGACAGCCGCAGGACAGACGCTTTGTATACGGCGCAGAAAAATGAAAAGACCGGGGAATATGAGAGCCTCAATAAAGGCAAAGCCATCTTGTATGTGAAATGGGATGGTGAGCAGAAGGTAAAGCAGCATAAGCAGATGGGTTCCCCCACGTTTTTCCGTACAGCGGAAGGGAAGCTTGGCGTGGTTGCTTCGGCGAATAATAACGAAGAAGGCATTTACCTGTGGGATACGAAAGACCAGGTTTATTTTACAAATGAAAGGTATCTGAAATTAAATGACAGCGGCATTAAGGTACAGGACCCGCAATTGTTTTATGACAGTGCTTCCGGCAGCTACAAGGTATTCTGGGACGGGGACAATGGCAGTTCTTACCTCACCGTTTTGCAGAACCTTACGGATGCGCCAAAAGCGGAAGCTACGATAATATGTGATTTCCCCAGGGATAAAGCGGAGGTTTCGGGCGTTGAGAATATAGATTTGGCACAGGCTTCTGAGTTTGTCATGTCGCCGGATGAATACAAGGCATTTGTCAGGAAATATGGCACGCTCCACAATACCGGGGTGCAAAAAGTAGGCGTCAGCATCAAGCTAGGAGAGAAGTTTACCCTGCCAGAGACGGTGACGGCGGAATACAGCGACGGCAGCACGAAGAACCTTGGCGTTGCCTGGGACCAGGAGGATTTAAGGGACATTGATACTTCAAAGGCAGGCACATATACGGTGCGCGGGGAAGTAAAACAGGACGCGTACGCATACCCGTTTATTGAGGAGCGTGCCGACCCCCATATTTTCTATAACGAAGATGACGGGTATTATTATTCGACCGGTTCCTATTACGAAGCGAATATGTCTTCCTGCAATGTGGCGCAGTCTTACCGCAAGCTGGATATCCGGCGTGCCGAGACGATTGAAGGGCTAAAGGCGGCTGAGGAACATTACCTTCTGGAATCGAAAGTGGGCGACCGCTGGGGAGGTTTCTTCTGGGCGCCGGAGTTCCACAAGATTAATGGCACCTGGTACTGCCTGGTAGGGGCGCATGATTTTGGCACGGCTGGAATCAAGGAGAATACGAACTGGAACCAGAGCAATTGGTGCAGCAAGTCCATTTTAATCCCTTATATCGGGGACGGCGATGACAGCACCAGCATAGAAGAAGATATACAGGCAGGCGGGATGCTGGAAGCAGGGCAATGGGGAGAACCCATTATACTAAACCTTCCATCCAATGCGTCGGCGTCGTTTGACGTTTCCTATTATCAGGCGGACGACGGGCAGGGATATTATATTATTCCCAGGGACGCCAACCTGTTTATCGTAAAAGCGAAGGGCGGGGAAGGCGTAATCCCGCATTCGGAAGGGGAGGCAGTAAAATTAAAGGGCCTTTCCTGGCCTTGGGAGTTCGGCGTTGCCGAAGGCTCGGTTACGGCAAGCAATCCCAAGGGCAACGATCAGGGGATTGTAGAAGGACCATATCTCTTTTCGTATGGAGACAAAGTCTATATCAGCTATTCCGGAGCTACGGTAGATAAATATTATTGCCTGGGCCTGATGATGGCGGACAAAGGCAGCAATCTGATGGATGCGGCAAGCTGGACGCAGGTTCCCTATCCGGTACTCTCGTCCTATGACACTTATAAAGGAGACGTCGGCGGGGGAGCGCATGTGGGAGGCGGCCATAATTCCATAGTATTGGATGAATATGGGAACCTGGCATTGATTTACCATGCAAGGCCTTATCCGGACCCCCATGAAGGCATGAACGGAGCCGGGGGATTGTTTGACCCATGCAGGCATACCGTGGTGAAGGGCGTTAATGTTGCGTATGACGGCACGCTGGTATTTAACATGTCGGCGAAGGAAGAGCTTGACCCGCAATATAAAAACGTTACGGCAACCATCACTGTGGCAGGGACGGCGACAAAGCCAGATCCCAAACCGCAGCCGCCCAAACCGGTGCGGGTAAAGAAAATAAAGCTCAGTAAGGCGAAGCTTACGGTTGGAGTGAAGGATGAATTTACGTTGAAAGCAACCGTTACGCCTAAGAATGCCACTAAGAAAAAAGTGACATGGAGGTCAAGCAACCGCAAGGTCGCGACGGTTTCGGCAAAAGGTCTGGTTAAGGGCAAGAAGAAAGGGAAGGCTGTGATTTCGGCAACGGCAGACGGGAAGACCGTAAAGTGCAAGGTGACGGTTAAGGCAGCCCCCAAGAAGATTACGCTCAATGCCACGAAGAAAACGCTGAAAAAGGGCAAGACATTCCGCATTAAGGTAAAGAAGCTGCCCAGGGGAACCGTAAGCAACAAGATTACCTATAAGAGCAGCAATAAGAAGGTGGCAACCGTCTCGGCATCAGGCAGGGTAAAAGCGATCAAGAAAGGCAAGGCGACAATCACTGTGAAATCCTGCAACGGCAAGAGAGCCAAGGTTGTAATAACCGTTAAGAAATAATATTATAGGGTTACAGGCTGCTGCGCCGGGAAGCAGAGGGCAGCAGCCGTATACTTATAGTAAACGACAAAAATAATTGTCGTTTACTATAAAGTTATAGCGGAAGGAGAGATAAGGTATGCAAAGTATTAAGAAGAAAAAGAGCAGGTTCCTTGCCTGCCTGCTGGCGTTGGTGATGGCGGTTGCAGCCATACCTGCGGCAGGCATGCATGTGCAGGCGGCGGGAACGCCTAAGGGCGACAGCCTTCTGGCAAGATACCCATTACAGGAGGATGTGAAAGATATTTCCGGCAATGGCAAGAACGGGGAGGTGCATGGGAATGTATCTTACAACGACGGGTTAGTCCTGCCAGGCGGCAAGAAGACAAGCGCGGCGGACGCGTCTTATGTGACGCTGCCAGGCAGTTTGTTTGCGGGCAAGGAGAAGCTTACAATTTCTGTATGGATTAAGAATGCTTCGGATAAGGGGAATTATGCGGCCCTGTTTTTTGGCACCGCGCCCCAGGAGAATAACATGCCGCTGAATTACTGGCTGTTTAACCCGATTAACCCGGACAGCCGTTTTAAGTCGGTTTTTACAAATTCGGACATCGCTGACAGGCCTTATAGCAGCGAAGCAGGCGTGACCGCCGGGGACACGGCGCAGTATAAGGGAAAATGGGCGCATTATACGACAGTCCTCACGGAAGATTCCGTCACCGGCTATATCAATGGCGCAGTGGTGGGGACGGCTTCTAAAACGAAGAAAGTGGCAGATTTCAAATCGGAAATACAGGCTTATATCGGAAGGTCTAATTATGTGGAGGACAATACATATGGCGGCTCGTTTCGTGACCTTAAGGTTTACGAAGGGGCGATGACGGCAGGGCAGGTGCAGGAGCAGTATTATGACTTGGAATATATCAGCCAGGAGATAAAGGAATCCCTGCTGCCGTCGATTGCAGACCAGCTCTCCTTAGAGGGGCAGATAGAAAACGGCATCCTCATGGAAGCGAAGAAGTTAGATCTTCCCAGTGAACTCCATGGGGCGTCCATTACCTGGACTTCGGACAAAGAGGCGGTGATTTCCAAGGATGGGCAGGTGGTTTTGCCAACGCAGCAGGAAACCGTCACCCTGACGGCGTCCCTGCAATTGGGGAATGCCAAAGAAAGCAGGAGTTTTGTGGTTACCGTTGTGCCAGCGGAAGGCAGGCTTTCCATGGCTAAAGAAAATCTGCAGGTTCCGTATGTGCTGGACAATGGCGCGGTTTTGCCGACGGAGATGTTTGGCGTTTCCATTTCCTGGAGCGGCAGCAGCGCCATCAAGGGAGACGGCAGCATTGCCGCAGATTTCAAAGGGAAGCAGGAGTACCATTTGCAGGCGACCTTGTCTGACGGCAGTAAGAGCGAGCAGAAGTCATTCAGCGGCTGGCTGTTAGGCGCAGACGCTGGGTATGTTGCCAGTTATACGCGCACGCCGTCCGGGGATTGTGTGGACAAATTGGCGCGCAGCATGTTCCTTGCCTACAGCGACAATGGCAGGGATGGGTTTACAGCTTTGCATGACGATTACGGCGTATTGTTTATGCGTGCCGAAAGCAAGGATAACGAGCAGCTTGTACCAAAGGGACTGAAAGACCCCTACCTGTTCTATACCAAAGACGGCAATTACGGCGTGGCGGCAGTGCGCACAGAGGAAAAAGGCGGGAAAGACGCGACGAAGGCGTCGTCTGTCATGTTATACACAACGAAGGACTTTGTGGATTATGACGAAGTGGGGTTTGTGGACCTGAAGACGGATTTGGCAGTTTGTGAGCCGGTTTGTGAGTACGATTCCGGCATAGGCAATTACCGTATTACCTGGAACGACGGCGCAGGGAATTATTACCAGAATACATTGCCTGACATCAATGCGTCTGTGCAGGCGTCCGCTCCGGTGAAAGTGACGGCAGCGTCAATCCGCAGCGTGGATTTGGGGTTGTCCGGGGCAAAACAAGGGAATGTCCTGCCGCTGGAAAATGCCAGGGGCACGAAGCTTAAGAATAAATTATCCAAAATTGTCAATACAGGGATGGAGGCGCCGGTAACGGTCAAAGCGACTTCCGCGGAGGATATGCGGGCGGTCCGCGCCATTGCACGCTACAACGATGGCTCCATAGCATCCAAGAAGGTAGAATGGGATTTGTCGGGGGTTGATTTTAGCAAGCCTGGCACATATACGGCGACAGGCACGGCGACCCAGCCGACCTTTCACAACAGCAAAGAGATGTTCCATGCCCGCCCGGACCCTGAGATGGTGAAGTATAATGGCAAGTTTTACTTTATTTCTACGGATGAGAACGGGCAGGGGAGAATTTATATCCGGCAGAGCGATACGTTGGAGGGCATTCAGGATTCTTCCGAAACGCTTCTGTTAGATGGGAATTCATTCCCACAATTATTTAAAGCCTGCCTGTGGGCGCCGGAGCTGCACGTCATAGAAGGGAAGCTGTATATCTTTTTCGCAGGGAGCCTTACGGACTGGAGCGGCGTGCAGTCCCATGTGATGCAGTTGAAAGAGGGCGGCGACCCCATGAAGGCAGCGGACTGGGAGACGCCTATCCGCGTGCAGGATATGGAAGGGAACAACTTGTACGACGCAAAAAGCCAGGGCATTACCCTGGATATGACGTATTTCCAGGTCGGGGAGCAAGGCTACGTTGCCTGGGCGCAGCGCCAGCTTCATCCGGTGGACACGGGTTCCTGGCTGTATATTGCCACGGTGGACAAGGAAAGGCCCTGGCAGCTTACCAGCGAACGCACGGCAATCTGTAAGCCTGATTATGGCTGGGACAATAACAGCACTTTTGTTGTGGAGGCACCGTTTACGATTCAGAGGGATGGCAAGGTTTACCTCACGTTTTCAGGCGGTGCAACCAACCATACCTACTGTATCGGACTGATGACCGCTTCCGCAGACAGCAATTTGCTGGATGCGTCTTCCTGGAGGAAGAGGAATTCCCCGATACTGACTTCCTGGTCCGTGCCGGGACAATACGGCCCGGGGCATAATGCGTACATCCTGGACGACGACGGCGTTATGTATAACATTTACCATGCGAAATGGGGAAGGAGCGCGACCAGGAGCGCCAGCATCCGCAGGGTGCATTTTGATATTGACGGCGAGCCGGTGTTGGATGTAGTGGAAGAACGCGATTTGCTGGATGCGTACAAATCGGTGACGACACAGGTGCAGGTGCAGGCAGCTTCTTACAATCCCAGGGAAGACCTGCAAAAACAGAATAAAGTTTATACAGACTTAAAGAATAAGACCGGGCAGGGCATGACCTCCGACGTGGATTGGAAAGAATTCTGCGACAGCCTCGCAAATGCGCAGGAGCTGTCAAATAAGCCGGATGCGGACCAGTCCCAGGTGATGGCGGCGATTAACCGCCTGGAGGCCGCGGCCGCCAAGCTTTTCTATCTTGCAAAATTGGAGATTACCGCGCAGCCCGCCAAACTGTCTTATAAGCTGGGGGAACCATTAGACCTCACAGGGCTGAAATTGGAAGCCGTGGACAATCGAGGCGGCAGGTATGCGGCGGACGTCAAAGGCTGCACGGTTACAGGGTTTAATGGGAAAGCAGCGGGGACGCAGAAAATTACGGTATCGTACCAGGGCTTAAAGGCAGAATTTACAGTGACTGTCTCCGGCGCTGCCACGCCTAGGAAGCCAGGGGCGACTTCCATCACGAAGAAAACGGCAGCGTACAATGCAATTACATTGCAATGGAAGAAAGTCAGCGGGGCGAGCGGCTACGAGATTTACCGTGCGGACTCCAAAAAAGGGAAGTTCAAGAAGGTTAAGACGATTACCAACCCGAAAACCGTGTCCTACAAGGACGGCAGGCTGACGTTCAATAAGACCTACTATTATAAAATAAAGGTTTATGCAAAATCCGGGAACCAGAAAGCGGAATCGGCATTTTCTAAGACAGCGTCGGTGAAGACAGTGCTTGCTGCTCCGGCAAAAGTTACGCTGAAGAAAAAAGCGAAGGGTAAGCTGAACATCAAATGGAAGAAAGTTGCCGGGGCGAGCGGCTATAAGGTGCAGTATTCCTTGAAAAAGAAGTCAGGTTTCCGGACTATTACGGTTAAGAAAGGCAGCGCCACAAGCTACACGAAGTCCGGGCTGAAAAAAGGCAGGACCTATTATGTGAGGGTATGCGCTTATCGTACGGCCAAGGGCAAGAAGGTTTCCGGCAAATGGAGCAAGGTAAGGTCTGTGAAGCTGAATATATAGATGGCGATTAATTATCGCCATCAGCGCCGAGCACGGCCGCTTTGCGGCATCTGCATCTTCGTGCGAGTGCGCATCCCCCTGGAGGGGCTATATATCTGGCAATTATTTTATGCCAGATATATAGATAAAAGTAAGAATATGCAGGTTGTGCATTTTGCTGGGAAACAGCGGGCAAAATGCACGGCCTGTTTTCTTTGCGGGAGAACAGAATCCATGGTAGAATATAAATGGATATTTTGCGCGCCAGAGCACGCATAGGAGCTATGTCATTACGAAGCAATTTGTAATCAGATGGAGAGGAGGCGGCCATTGGCAAAACGCAGATGGAAAAACAGCATGATGGGGCAGTTCCTTTTATTTGGGCTGATCCTTATTATCCTCCTTGCGGTGACATTCACAATATCAAATGGGATTTCAAAAAGGATTCTGGTGGACCATTCCCAAAGGTCGGGAGAACAGATCTTATTGCAGATTAAGAAATACCTTGATGATTTTGACGAAAATGTAGAGAGTATTTTCATGAACCTTGGCTACAGCCCTACGATTGTCCAATATTTTAAGGGAGGGGTCCCCGAGCGGGTGCTCCTTCAGAATGATGTTTTGGTGGTTTTGGGCAATACGCAAATACTTTTAAACGGTATTAGGGGAATCGGTTTGTATGACGAGGACGGAGGGTTGCTGATTGATTATGGGGAGTACTGGGAAGAGGCATGGCAGGAAGAAGAGAAGCAGGGAGATGTGGGGGCAAAGTCGGATGCTGCCTTAGAATATTCGAATCTTTATATGCGCAAGGATGGAGCGAAGTTCTGCACGGTTTCCATGCCTGTCTATGATATGGAGGGCTGGTCTTATCGGAAACAGATAGGGACCTGCGCAATTCTTTTGGATGTGGCGGGGTTTGGGGATGTGCTCGACCAGATGCTGATTACCGATCACTCTGAAATGGTGATTACCGACAGGGAAAGCCAGGTGGTAGCGTATACTGGGCAGCGGGAAGACGCTCCCCTGGTTTATGGGTTTGAGGAAGTTTGGGATAACCGTGATTACATCGTCAATGAGGCGAGGGTGGAAAGCATGGGGTGGAGGATCAGCAGCATTATCCCCAAAGAAGACTTTAAGGCACAATTTAATTATTTGCAATATATGAATATTGCCACCTGTGTAGTGGTGGTTTTGCTGCTGCTGCTGTTTGGGGTTTTCTGCTACCGCAATATTTTAAAACCGGTGGAGACGCTGGCTTCGTTTGTCCAGCATCATTTGGAACAGCCGCAGGAACGGATCAACTTACGTGCGGCAAGTGAGATTGAAGGGCTGGCAGCGAACCTAAACCGTATGTTCGATGAACAGGATGCCGGAATCCGCAAAATCCAGGATATGCAAAGACAGGTATACCAGATGGAAATCCTGCAGAAGCAGGCAGAGCTTTTGGCGTACCAGAGCCAGATTAAGCCGCATTTTTTGTATAATACCCTGGACTGCATCCAGTCCATGGCATATGAATACGGCGCAGAGCCGGTGGCGGAAGTGATCCTGGACTTGTCCAAAATGTTCCGTTATTCGATTGCGGGTGACAGTATGGTCATGCTGCGGCAGGAGCTTGATTATATCAGGCAGTATGCAGCGATTATCCGTTGCCGTTTTATGGGGAGGCTTAACGTGGAGGTTGAGGCGGCGACGGATCTTTTGGATGTGAAAATCCCCAAGCTTTTGCTGCAGCCCTTGGTGGAAAACAGTATCTTCCATGGTCTTGAGCGGTGCAGCAGGACGGGGACGGTAAGGGTGCTTGCAAAATCGGAGGATGCGAGCGTCGTGATAGAGATTGCAGATAACGGGCATGGGATGTCAGCGGAGGAGCTTACAAGGCTGCGCCAGAAATTAAAGGAAAGTAAAAAGATGGAGACAAAGCCTAAGGAAGGTTCTGGAATCGGTATGGTGAATATTTATCAGCGGTTAAAGATTTTATATGGCGGGCAGGCGGTGTTTCGGATTGATAGCCGGCTGGAAGAGGGTACGAAAATTACCTTAAAACTGCCCATAGGCTGGGAGGGATAAAAAAGATGCTTAAAGTATTGCTTGTGGATGATGAACCCTGGGTTTTGCGGGGGCTGCGGGGGTTTTTTGCTTCCATGGAGGACAGGTATTCCGTCGTGGGGGAGGCGGCAAATGGCAGGGACGCGCTTGCCGCTGCACAGGAAAAGGAGCCGGATATCGTTATCTCTGATATAAGGATGCCTGATATGGATGGGCTGGAGTTTGTAGCGGCGCTGAGGGAGCAGGGGATGAAAGCAAAGGTTATTATGCTCAGCGGATATGCCGAGTTCGAGTATGCCAGGCAAGCCTTACGGCTGGATGTGGAAAATTACCTGCTTAAGCCTCTCGACAGGAGGGAGCTGCGCGAGGCATTAGAAAAGATTGAAGCTGAGATGGAAAAAGAAACTGCGAAAGACCTGGGGGAGTAGCAGGAAGAAGTGCCGGGATACCATGAACTCCGCTCGATTATGGAAGATATTGACAATAATTTTACCAAGGAATTTACGCTCAATGACCTGGCGGAAAAATATGCGCTCAGCATTTCTAATTTGAGCGGCATCATCAAGCGGGAGACAGGCAAGACGTTTACGGAGCATGTCGCGCAAAGACGCATCAAGAAAGCGGAGCAGCTTTTGAGGAATGAGAAATATTCTGTAGCGGAGGTCGGGAAGATGGTGGGCTACAACGACTATTATTATTTTACCAAATGGTTTAAGAAATTGACGGGGGTTACCCCGAGTAAATATCGCAGCTGCCGAAAGGAGAAATTTCAGTGATAAAAAAAATCAAGATAGGCAGGGCGCTTGTTGTTGCGGTGCTGGCAGCAGCCTTATGCGGCATTGCAGCGTGGAATCAGGGAGCTTCGGATGTTGCGGCCGATATAGAGGAATTTGAATGGTTCAGCAGCGTATCATTTTGGAACCCTCCTGAATGGTCGCTGGCGGAGGACACGGTTACCGGGCAGATTAGCAGGAAGACAGGGGCTTCTTTCAGCTATAATATACCGCAGAAGAATGCGGTGGTGCTGCTGGGGCAGATGCTGTTGAAAGGGCAATTGCCGGATGTGATGTCTATCTCAGACCCTGCCCTGCAGAAACAGCTTGCGGAGTCCGGCCAGGTCTGGGACATCCAAAAGCTTTTGGAGGAATATGACCCGGATTCCCTCATCCTAAAGCAATTTCCCCAAGACGTGAAACAGATACTTGAAGATGCAGAAGGGGGCTGGTACTGTTATCCCAGCCATATAGGCTCCGCGGATATGAGGGAGGTATACCCGCCCAGCGACCCGTATTTTTGGGACCTGGTTTATTACCAGTACAATGAAGGGATTATGTTTAACCGTGCGATTATGGAACGCCTGGGGCTTTCTATGGATGACCTGCGGACAGAAGGGCAGGTGCAGGAGGCGTTCTGTAAAGTGAAAGAGTTGGGGGAGCAGACGGGCGAGGAGTTGGTCCCGCTGCTGTTGAACGGCCAGAAATACGAAGCAAGCTCCCTGCCTGCGCTTAGCAAATCTTTTGGCGCTAAATGGGTTGACGAGGATGGCGGTTACAGGGATTACTATTTTACAAAGCAGGTAAAACAGGCCATGTCTTTTTTCAATACAGCTTACCGGAATGGGTGCCTGGAACCCGGGCAGTTGTCCTATGTGGAGGAAGAGATGCAAAAGCAGCTTCAGAGCGGCAAGGTATTTTGCTTTATTGGCAATTTAGCTGACACGAAGGTGGACGAGCGGGGATGGGAAGGCGCGGCAATCCTGTCTGCGCTGGGGGACGTCCCTGCTGTGCAGGTCAGCGTGCAGGCACAGGTTTGGCTGCACACCTATATTTCCAAAAGCTGCCCTAACCCGGAGAAAATAGCCAAGTGGCTGAGCTTTATGGCAAGCGAGGAGGGGATGGCGCTCAATTATTTCGGGATTGAGGGCAGGGATTATATCATGGAGGATGGGTTCCCGGTAAGGACTAAAGTGGGGATGGCAGGTCCCAACAGCATGGAGAATGGGCTGTGGATTTTCTGGCCGTTTGCCAACACCACCTGGGAGAAGCATGCAGAGCTGCCGCCGGAGGCGGACAGCAGGCAGGCGGCGGCGCACCGCGTACAGATGGCGATGGCGAGGTATCCGCAGTCGGAGCTTTATGAGGTTGCCCTTACGGTAAACCTTAACAGCGACCTGGAGGAAAAGGGCGGCTATGGGGAGCAGATAAACCAATTGAAGGAATATAAAAAGAGCCAGCTTCTGTCAGTGATTACAGCACAAAGCGAGGAGCAGTTTGAAGCGGAATATGAAAAGCTTATAAAAGGGCTTGAGGATTTAGGGCTTCCTGCGCTTGACAAGGAATTGAATGAATGTTACCAGGAACGGTGTGAACGTTATGGGGTTACGTTGGAGGACAACTATAAAGAGGAGATGCCGTAGTTATACTGAACGCCAGATAAATCTGCCGTGCAGTATAACATGATGCACACAGCCGCATAAGGGATTATGCCGCTTCGCGGCTGCGGCTGGCGCAACTGCACGGCAAATTTTTTTGCCGTGCAGTATAATATTGAAAATTAGACAAAAAATTCGAAATAAATGCATAGGAATCGGATATTTTTTATCTTAAAATATAATTATTAGGCCTTTGTTTGGTCTTGAAAATTATTAGGATATGGAGGAGGTAGAAAATGAAGAAGAGATACCTGCATTGGAAACGGGGCGCTGCCATGGCCCTGGCGGCAGTGATGACGTTTACCGGGCTGCCGGGAAATGTAAGGGCTGCTGACGAAGCGGCGGAGACAGTCGTTCGCTTTGACTTTAATGAGGAGCCTGTGGAGGGCATGTTTGTGTCCGGGGACGTGAAAGCGTCACTCCAGGGGGGCTGTTCCCTGCAAGAGAGGGATCAGGCCAACGGAAAGGCGCTTTACCTGGATGGCAGCAGCGGGTTTTTAAATGTGGCAGCAAGCGACGGCAGCAGCCCGCTGAAAGGGCTTCGGGAGGTAACAATTTCCTTTGATACCAAACAGGACAGGACTGCGACAAACTGGCCGTTTTATGCGGTGCCTGATACGAAAGCCCCAGCCAACGGCAAGGAACATTATCTGGGCGCATTGGTTAACAGCGGGAATATTACCGTAGAGAGGTATTGTAATACCAATGGGCGCCCCAAGAACCCAACCGCGGTGGTTGGCAATGACTGGGTGCATATTGATGTGGTGGTTACGGAAGCACGGACAGAATTATATGTGAACGGGGTAAAAAGGAGCGCGGTGGACAGCGCCTACCAACTGCCTGATATCCTAGGCGCGGGAGGCGGCATTTTCCAGATTGGCAAAGCGAACTGGGGCAAAGGAGAATATTGCAAAGGCTGGGTTGATAATTTTGAAATCCGCAGCCGGGCGCTTGCAGAATCCGAGATTACCACGGACGAAGTGGTTGCCAAAATAGTCAGGGAGGATGCAGACGCCATAACATTGCCGGAAACTGTGAAGAAGGATTTTACACTGCCCACAGCGGGCGCTAATGGCTCCGCTATTACCTGGAGCGTGGCGGCAAATGATTATATTAGGATTGAAGGAAGCACAGCGAAAGTTACACGTTCCGAAGAAGGGGAGGGGCAAGCTGAGCTGACAGCTTCTGTCACGATGAAAAACCCTTCTAACCAGGACGTCACAGAGACAAGGACCTTTACCGTGAAAGTGGAACAGCTTATGGACGAGGCCGCTGCGGCAAAGAAACAGCTTACGATTCCCAATGTTGATAATATCCGTGGGAATATTACCCTTCCTTCTGAGATAGAAGTGGAGGATTATGAGAATGTGACGGCATCGATTTCCTGGACGTCTGATAAGCCGCAGGTGATTTCAGCCACAGAGGCGGGCGGCAAGCCGGCAGGCGTAGTCACACGCCAAAGCCAGGATGAAACCGTGAAGCTGACAGCTACCATCACAGCGAATGGGAAGACGGCTACAAAGGAGTTTCCCGCGAAGGTAAAAGCAGCCTGCCACATGGAGAAAACAACGGATTACCTGTTCGCGTTTTTTGAAAATAACGGTGGGCCGGCGCAGCAGCAGATTTTCTTTGCCAGCAGCCATGACGGCAATAACTGGCTGGACCTGAATGCCAAAAAACCTGCGCTCAGCGTAGCGGATTCCGTCAGGGACGAAGAAGACCTGGCGAAGAACCAGAACCAGGCGGGCGTGCGCGACCCGTACATCATCCGCTCGCCGGAGGGCGACCGTTTCTGGATTATCGCTACTGATTTATGTATCGGCGCAAATAATATTGCAGCAGGGACGGTAGACTGGGGCGTTTCGCAGTTTAGTGGCAGCCATTGCCTGAGAATCTGGGAATCAGACGATTTGGTGCATTGGTCTAAGCCTTGGCTTGCCGATGTGGCCCCAGCGGATACCACTTGTGCCTGGGCACCGGAAGCGGTCTATGATGAGACGACCGGGGAATATATTGTGTTCTTTGCCTCTATGACGACCATGGACGTGAAGGATGATGCGGGGAACAATAAGAAAGTACAGAAAGTATACTATGCAAGGACCAGGGATTTCCGCACATTTACGGAGCCGGTGAAGATGGTTGACAATGGGGAAGACCATATCATTGACACGACCATCCTCAAGGCGGAGGACGGCGTCTATTACCGCGGCTCCGCGGCAGATGGCAGCATTCGCCTGGAAAAATGCAAAGACGGCAACTGGAAAGGGCTGGATAGCTGGGAGGCTCAGGGTTCTGTCAGGGATATCGCAAGTTTCAGCGGTAACCTGGAGGGACCGGAATTATTTAAATATAATGAGGATGATTATAAGGTAGTCGGCGGAGAGAAGAAAGTTACCTATGGGCTGCTGGCTGACAATTATGGCTCATTAGGGTATGTTCCGTTCTATACGACGGACATTGCCAATGCCGCCTGGGTGAAGACGGCTGACAATGATTATAATTTTGACACTGTCCATAAACGCCATGGCGGCATCCTGAACCTGACGGCAGAAGAGTATGACAGGGTCATGGAAGCATACGGGCCTGAGTCTATTACTGTGAAAACTGCTCCCAAGACAGTATCTTACGATGTGGCGGAGAAAAAGTTTAGCGTGTCGGGGCTTGTGTTGACGGTGGCTTATGCCAATGGTGCAAAAGAGGACGTCGCTTACCCGGCAAGCGGAAAGAACCTAAGGCAGTTTGCCTTCCAGGCAGGAACAGAGACGGTAGCGGCAGGGAATCAGGAGCTGACGGTAACTTATGCTGGAAAGAGCGTTAAATTCCAGACGAAGGTGGAATTGGACGAATCAGGGCTGCCGCAGGGAGAAAAGGTACTGGCAGAATTTAATTTTAACGAAGAAGGAAGCGGGTTTACCAGCGAATATGCCAAGGCAGAAGGGAAGTATGCGCTTAAGGAGAGTTATGCCAAGGGCATGGGCAAAGCGTTGTACCTGGACGGAAGTTCCACAAATTATCTTCGTGTGACCGATAAAGAGGGCAAGAGCCTGCTTGCCGGTTTGCGTGAGCTGACGGTATCTTATGATATGAAACCGGATGCGACCAGTGCAAATTGGGTCATGTATGCCGCTCCCGATGACAAACAGACGACGTATAATTCGGAAAAATATCTGGGCATCCTGGAAAACAGCGGCACGACCACCGTGGAACGCTACTTGAATTCCGGGAAACGGCCTACAAACCCGTCTGCCAAAACGGGCAGTAAGTGGTATCATGTGGACGTTGTAATCGGCCGCAGCAGCACGGCTATCTACATAAATGGCAAGAAGGCGGCAGATCAGGCGAGCGATTATGCAATAAATGATATTTTAGGAAAGGATGGCGTTTTCTATATTGGAAAAGCCAATTGGGGCGAGAAAGGGGAATATTTCAAAGGTTACCTTGATAATTTCAGGATTGTAAACAAGGCCTTGGATGAAGCAAGCGTGCAGGAATTGTCGCAGGCGTTCCGTGAACAGCAGCCGCTGCTGACAGCGGTTTTGGCAGGGACCGCGCCAGACAGGGACACGGCGCTTACCTACCGCGGGACAGACGACCATACGGCGGTTACGACGCTGCTTGATGAAGATAAGAAAGAAATCCAGCCTTACATACAAAAAGGCGCGGATCTGGCAAAGGTTCCGGTAAGCTTTGAATTAAACGGTTCTGAGGTTGCCATTAAGGTTGACGGCAAGGCATTCCAAAATAAAGGGACGCTGGATTTGGGCAAAGACGCCACGGTTACATTTGAAGGGGATGGCAAGAGTGAAACATGGACAATGAAAAAGCCCATTTACTGCAACAATCCGGTGCTTCCCGGACAGTATGCGGACCCGGATATTGACTATTTTGACGGTAAATTCTGGATTTACCCCACCACCGACGGTTATAAGGGTTGGAGCGGGACAAAGTTCCATGCATTTTCTTCCATGGACATGGTAGATTGGGAAGACGAAGGCATCATCATGGAGCTTGCCAATAGTAATCCAGGCGTCAATGAAAAGGGCGTGCAGATTGCCAGCTCCCCATGGGCAGTAAAGGGAAGCGCGTGGGCGCCTACGATTGAGAAAATGAATGGAAAATATTATTTCTACTATTGTGGAAAGGATGCAGACGGGGCTTCCCAGATTGGCGTCGCCGTTGCGGACCATCCGGCAGGACCGTATACCGATAAGGGGACGCCTTTGGTTACGACCAAAATGTGCCATGACCTTGGGCTGAAAATCAGCCAGGCTATTGACCCGTCCATCTTTGTGGATGATGATGGCAGCGCATACATGTCCTTTGGAAATGGCGGGGGCGGTTCTATACTGGCGAAGCTGACAGAGGATATGATGGACATTGAAGAGGGAAGCCTCAAGCAGATTACAGGGCTGACCGATTTCCGCGAGTCTGTGGTGATTACCAAGATAGACGGCAAGTACCACTGGACCTGGTCCTGTGACGACGCGAACAGCCCCAATTACCATGTGAATTATGGTGTGAGCGATAAACTGATTCAGGATGACGGGACGGTCAAGGTGACGTTGAAAAAGAAAAATCTCCTGAGCAAAGATGAGAGCAAAGGGATTCTTGGCACCGCGCACCAGTCGGTAGTGCATGTAAAAGACGTAAGCGGCAAAGACCGCTACTTTATGGCTTACCATAGGTTCTACACGCCATTAAATATCTTTACTTCCCAGGATGGGCTGGGCGTGCACCGTACCACTTGCATTGATGAGATTACGTTTGATGGAAATGGGGAGATGGTAATTACCCCGACCTTGGAAGGTGTCTCAGCAGTTAAAGTGGAGGGGCAGGGGCAGGAGCAGCCCGGCACGGTTGAAGTTGCACAGGTGACGCTGGATAAGACCAGCCTGCTCCTTAACGTAAATGGCAGCGTGGCTTTGAAAGCGACCGTTAAGCCTGACAATGCCACAAACAAAACCGTGAGATGGAGTTCCGATAAGCCTGCCATTGCGACCGTGGAGAACGGCGTAGTTAAGGCGAAGAAAGCCGGGACAGCCATTATTACAGCCGAAGCAGGAGGCAAGAAAGCGACCTGTAAGGTGACGGTAAAAGTTCCGGTAACTAAGGTAGCATTGAACAAGAAATCATTGACGTTGGGCGTGGGTGAGAAGTTCACTTTAAAAGCGACGGTCAGCCCGAAAACTGCCACCAATAAGAAAGTGACCTGGAAACTGAGCAACAAAAAGAAGGTTGTAACCATTAACAATGGCAAGATTGTCGCTAAGAAGAAAGGCACGGTAACGGTTACCGCGACGGCGGACGGCAAGAAAGCGACCTGTAAAGTGACGGTCAAGGCTGCTCCCGACAAGAAAGCCAAGGTTACGCTCAAAAAGAAGGGCGTCAAGCTGAAAGTGAAGAAGACCTACCAGATTAAGGCGAAAATTTCCAGTAAAAAATACGGGTGTAATGGATTTAAGTATTCCGTAGATAAAAAGGGCAAGAAATACGTCAAGGTAGATAAGGACGGAAAGGTCACCGCTAAGAAAAAAGGCAAGGCAACCATCACAGTGAAGCCTTATAACGGCAAAGGAAAGAGCGCGAAACTGAAAGTTACGGTAAAATAACACTTGACTCCTACGCTGCGTAATAGTTTATGATATTCTTACGCGGGAGGAGGAAAAGGACATGATGACAGTGAAGGAAGTAAGCAAATTGACAGGAGTGAGCGCGCGCACCCTGCAGTACTATGACAAAATCGGCTTGCTGAAACCAACAGAATACACGGCTTCCGGTTACCGGCTGTATGACGATACGGCTTTGGAGAAATTGCAGCAGATTTTGCTGTTTAAGGAATTGGAATTTCCCCTAAAAGAAATCAAAGAGATTTTATCGAGGCCGGATTTTGACCGGAGTAAGGCGTTAGAGCAACAGATCACCCTGCTCACAATGAAGAAGGAACATCTGGAACACTTAATTGATTTCGCCCGTGGAATAAAATTGGTAGGAGTGAAGACGATGGATTTTACAGTATTTGACACCAAGAAAATTGACGAATATGCCAGGCAGGCGAAAGAACAATGGGGACAGACGGATGCTTACAAAGAATTTGAGCAGAAAGCCAAAGGCAGGAGCAAAGAAGAAGAACAGGCCGTAGCAACAGGGCTGATACAGTTCTTTATGGAGTTTGGCAAATTGAAAACTGCAAAAGAGAAACCGGATGCAGGAAAAGTCCAAACCCAGGTCAAAAAGTTACAGGATTATATTTCAGAGAACTTTTATCAGTGCACCAATGACATCCTATTGGGCCTTGGCAAAATGTATGCCGGCGGCGGGGATTTTACGGCTAACATAAATGGCGCCGCCGGGGAAGGCACAGCGGAATTTGCGGCGGAGGCGATTGAAATCTACTGCGGGAAATAGAATAAAGCTGGGAGAAGGGAACCATGGTTTGCGCCAGGTTCCCTTCTTTGTGTGTATGCCCGGTGGGCGCACGTTTTAAATAAATGATTGTAAAACTGTATTACCTTAGCCACTTTGTGCATTCGGCTTGTTTAAAACAATGATTAAGACATTAAGTCCCATACTGCGCGAATAATCAAATCGGTCGGCAAGGGATGAGATTATTTTGATGCCAAAGGTCTCTTTTGGCTCCAAGCCGCCAGATGTGTTCAAATAAGCGGAAGGGTCAAAGGCGGAACCGTTATCTCGCATGCGTATAATGACAGACTCAGGTTTATTCAAGAGCAGTACGTCAAACCACTTCTTTTCTCCCGGTATAAATGCATGCTGTACGACATTGCCGGCCATTTCCTCTATGCACAGAGAGATTTCATTCAACATCTTTTTGTCAATCTTCCAGTTATTTCCTAACTGCAAAATACCGGAAGATATATTCATCACTTCATCCATACTGTTTCCAATTGAAAGCTCCAGCCTGTCTTTGGGGTTTCCTCCGAAATTCTCTTTCAGAAGCATATAGGAGGAAAGTTTCAGAGAAACTTTTCCGTTCTTTATGGAAACATATAATACAACTGTAATAAATGTAAATACTTCCCCGAGAAGGAATGCAGTCCATACACCGGCGCTGCCCATAGGCCTGACCAGTATAAATGCCATGGCCACGGTAAATACCAGGCTCTGGAGTATGCAGATTAACGTTGCCAAACCTGTTTTCCTGGTGCTTTGGTAGAAATTCATCATAATCGTGTTTGTCAAGGCAATCGGCATCCCTACTGCAAACATGCGTATGGCTGTATTTGACATTTCCATGATGACAGGATCTGTAACCCCGAAGATGCCTACAAAAAATGATGGGAATAAAAGCAGTATGGCTGCCCCTGCTACGCATAGGGCCATCCCGATCCTAAGCGATGTCTTTAGGGTATCTAAAAGGGCGGTGCGATCTTCTTCCCCATAGAACATGCCCGTCACTGGAATCGCTGCCTGCCCGATGCCGACGATCAATGCGCCCACGATATTATTTGCCTGTGTCCGCACATTCAACGCTGTGACTGCGCCCACGCCGATGACAGTGACCATAAGATTATTCAGGAGCATAACTTTAAGGGTATCGCTGATCCGGCTGATTGCCGTAGGCGCCCCGGTTACGACCATAGCGGACAGTTCTTTTCTGATTTCCTTTACCGGCATCAGCTTTAGCGTGTTGTATTCCCTGGTGAAATGCGTACAGCCTGCCAAAACAGCAATACAATAACTGATGGCCGTCGCCAGGGCCATCCCCAACATACCTTTATGTAAGACAAGCACCATGATCAGATCCAGCACAATGTTGCATACCGTCATAACAGCGATACACACAATTGGCAGGCGCGGGGAACCGTCAATGCGGAAAAATCCCATCAACGCTGTCATCATAATCGTTGGAAGGGCGCCCAAAAAATACCCGTACAGATATTGGGAGGTCAACTCTTTCAACGTTCCCTGCGCACCCAGGATGCCAGCAATCTGCGGTGCAAAAAGCAGCCCGATAACCGTAAGGATCACTCCTACTAGGAACGCAAACAGTATGGTGACTGTAAAAATACGGCAGACCTGTTCCTTATCGCCTCTGCCGAGCGCCTGAGAAGCCCTTGCCGTCCCTCCTCCGGAACAAATATTTCCAAAAGCGGAAAAGAGCAGGCTCACAGGTCCCACAACGCCCATTGCGCCCAATGCGTCTGAACCGAGAAAACAACCGACAATCATATTATCGATCAGCATTCCCACCGTCGCCGTCAATGCAGACAATATGGAAACAATCACAAAGGAAAGGTATAAATGCCGGACGATATAATCATTCTTCATGGGAGTCTCCTTGTTTTTTCATGGCTGCTGTCATGGCAAGCAATACATCATCCTGAGAAAGGATGTAACCCAAAAACTGCTTGATCTGTTCCAGATTATCTACAACGCCGCACTGATCTATCTCCAAAAGCGACATATATGCCATCGCTACACGGTAAGCGATAAACAACTCCAGCTGATCCCAATAGTGTTCGTCACATTCCTTATTTAACTCATAACCCGTCTTAAAGTAAGGCAGGATGTCCTCATAAAGGGCTTTGCGGCAGTCTTTCCCTGCCTGGTACCCCATAAGAAAACATGCCTGGACAAAGCTGGCCACGTCATACAAATAATGGGCATAGGTACAGCCGTCAAAATCGAACAGCCAGATATTATTTTCTTCAACAAAAAAATTATTAATATGAAAATCTCCGTGGCAGATGCCGTACCGGCCTAGCTCTTCCGAAAGGCCGTTTACTTCTTCCTCAATGTTTTGGATTCTCTTTTCAATTTCAGGCGGCATATTTTTTTCTACGCGTTTTTTTAATGCTCCGAAGGTATCCCTCATGCTCTTGCGGCCATACTGGATTCCCAGCTCTCTTTCATTGGTGCTGACATGATGGATGGTTCCCAGCAGGTCGCCCACACAGATAAAGAACATCGGCTTCATCTCAGTGGTCGGCTTAATGTTTCCCCGCGCTGTGCGGAACATACTGGTACGGTATAAGACGCCGTCAATCTCAAATTCTTCCAGAAGAACCCCATTGAGCGACTCGTTCGGCTCGCAGATCGTCTCTTTAAACGGCTTTAAATCATCCACCCACATCAGTTCGCTGAGAATCTCTTTTCGGCTCTTTTTCGGTGATATACTCACTCGGATCATATATGGCTTTTCTGAGAAAATAAACGCGTAATTCTGTGTTGAAAAACGGCATAACGCTTCATTGATGTCTACCCCATACCGTTCCAGCAAAATTTCACGCATCTTCTGTTTTAATTCTTCATTCAATAGCCTCACTCCTTCCCGTAGTTTACAAGTTTCCATTACTAAGCGTACAGTATTTAAAAATTCTCTTTGTACGAATTTGCACAATATATTTGAATTGCCAAACTGCACACATTATACTATAAAACTATTAGCCAGTCCAATTAATTAACTAAAACGTTGCGACAAACGCAATGCGTTCCAATAAATGTGGGAACGAAAAGCCCATAGCCAGATCGAGATACAACAAATAGCTCTTTTTTCGGCTAATTTTGTAGCGCTTCAAGATAAGGACTATTTACTAGCGTACTGTCTGTATTATATTTAGGCAAACCTCCTTGTCTAATTTTCCATCGAGCTGCGTTGTTTTCGGTCAACGATGCCACCGCATCGCCTCCCTCAAACGCCTTGCCGATGAAAAATTATCCTGCGGAGTTTCAACAGATATAATACGGACAGTACACTAGGAAAATCAAGACAAAATCCTATCCGATTGAAAAAGAAATGTGCCCAGGCATTAACAGTGATGAATACGTCCATGAAGTATGCTGTGAATAAGAAAATCATTTCCATAAACCCGACGCTTGATATGGCTCTGCCAAAACAGGTAGGGAAGAAAGCCTACCACACCTGGAACATTGATACACAAATGCCCTTTAGGAGCATTTGACTGATGAAGTAATCCCGAAGGAAGTGAAAACGGTACAGATTTTTCAGAAGATAATTATATAGAGCCAATCAGTGAATTTTTTGCATGAAACTAAGATAAAGCATAACCGAACCGTACACAAAGATATACCCATCCGGGCATCCCGTAATACATGCCCCTGACGGGGCGGGCGGACTTTCGGGCAATAAGGTATAAAAAGCACAGAACAAAGGTTCAATTTTTGCCTGTGCTTTTTTTGCCCTATGTGTTATAATAAAAAACCAAATTAAATATTCAGAAACAGCTTTAGAAACAGAAATATTGATAAATTGCAGAAATTTTTGTTGGAAATGGGAAAGGGATATCTATTTGAACTTTTAATGAAGATAGTTATTATGTGGATGCCGGTGTTATAATAGGGACAAGTTAGAGGAACCCAGTGAAATCAAGGGGTTGCACTAACTTGTCCCCTTATTTTTTTGCCCTCAAAAGGGTAAACAGAATTACCTCATTTCTGGTTTCCGTCCGGGAGCCGTACATATATTGCTGGCCAGCAGTATGAAAGTCTGATAGCGATTAAAGCAACCATACCATCCTCTGGTGATGGATTTGAAGGTCCGAAGTCCTTATAAATGCTGACGGGTTGCAACGGGGGCGTTGTAATATTGGTTGACAGGTTTCGGCCGGGTTTAATGTGAACCGGGCGCCATGGGAGGGTTAAACCTGTGTTTCTGTACCATGGGAACAAATGGGATTTATTTACGGAAAGCCGGGGAACTTACAGCGCCCATATTGTTGTGATGGTTTTGAAGTTTTTGTGTAGCGGAGTTTTTGATTTTTGTAGATGGCATATCGTTTCGTTCGGAGACAAATAGTTCTGTTTTGCAGGGAGAGGCACGGGCTGTTGCGCCTGGGGCGGTCTCTGTAAAATCCCAGGGTTAGTTCAGTGACGGAGAAGCAATGGATAGTCCGGTCTGCGGGCCGG
>CATLBW010000038.1 GCA_949879775.1 uncultured Lachnospiraceae bacterium | reverse complement strand
GCTGATGCACTGTAATAAAGGGCTGAGCGATTATTTAGACGAGGTAATTGGCGCTGGCTGGCACAAGGATGCGGAGGAGCTTTTGAAGCTTTTGGAATTTGCGGATGATGATAAGGTGTTAGATAAATTGCTGGCGATTAAGCAGGACAATAAGCACGCCTTGGCGGCTTACCTCAAGGCCTCCCAGGGCGTTGAGATTGACGAGGGATCTATCTTCGATATACAGATTAAGCGCCTGCATGAGTATAAACGCCAACAGATGAACGCCTTGTATGTAATCCATAAATACCTGGAGATTAAGAAAGGCAAGGGCGTGTCTACCCCCATTACGGTTATCTTCGGCGCCAAAGCGGCCCCGGCGTATGTGATTGCCAAGGACATTATCCACTTAATCCTTTGCTTGCAGGAGATTATCAATAATGACCCTGAGGTAAGCCCATACCTGAAAGTGGTCATGGTGGAAAACTACAATGTGACCAAAGCGGAAAAGCTGATTCCTGCATGCGACATCTCGGAGCAGATATCCCTGGCGAGCAAAGAGGCGTCCGGGACAGGAAATATGAAATTTATGCTCAACGGCGCTGTAACCTTAGGGACTATGGACGGCGCAAATGTAGAGATAGCGGATCTGGTAGGGGAAGACAATATTTATATTTTTGGTGAAAGCTCCGATACTGTCATTGAGCATTATGAGAAAGCAGACTATGTCTCCAAGGAATATTATGAGGAAGATGAGGACATCAAAGAGGCGGTAGACTTTATCGTCAGTGATAAGATGCTTGAGGTAGGGCAAAAAGAGAATTTAGAACGTCTGTACAAGGAGCTTTTAAACAAGGACTGGTTTATGACGCTTTTGGATTACAAGGACTATGCAGCCAAGAAAGAAGAGATTTACAAGGATTATGAGGACCGTAAATCATGGGCGAAGAAGATGCTGGTGAACACGGCGAAAGCAGGGTTCTTCTCCTCCGACAGGACGATAGCTGAATATAATAAAGACATCTGGAAATTATGATGCGCATAGATAAACTGCCGCAAAGCGACCGTGCCCGGCGCAGATGGCAAAAATGAAACGCCATCTATATATAAGTGGACAGGTAAATTATGGAGGGGGCTCTAAGGAGCCTCCTCCCTTTAGTCTTCGTCCTTCTCCTCTTTTGGCAGCCGCAGGAACAGTTTATTGATGCGGTTTTTATCCATATCTTCCACGCGCAGGAAGACATTTTCCGGCGTAACAACGGATTCCCCGGCCTGGGGGAGGTGGTCGAGCAGCTCAATCATGTAGCCGCCTACCGTATCGTAATCTTCCGAGGAGAGCGATAAGCCCAGCAAATCGCACAGGTCGTCTAAATTCATCGTGCCTTGTACCAGGTATTCGCGCTCTCTAAGCTTCTGTATGGGGTCTTCTTCATCTATATCGTATTCATCGCGGATTTCGCCGACAATCTCCTCTAAAATATCCTCAAGGGTAATCAGCCCGGCAGTGACGCCGTACTCATCCAATACAATGGCGATATTGAAAGAAGATTTTTTCATCTCTATCAAGAGGTCAATCGTTTTCTTGTGCTCATAAGTGTAAAAAGGCTTACGCAAAATATCGCGCACCGAAAAATGCTCCCTGTCTTCATAGAGAAGCAGGTCCTTCATGTTGACCGTGCCGATGACATTGTCGGTAGAATCTTCGTAAATTGGCAGGCGTGTAAATTTGTCTGTGCGGAAAATGTCAATCAGTTCCCCATAGCTGCTGTTGATATCGGCAAATGTCATGTCAATCCGGGGAACCATGATTTCCTTGGCCTGGGAATCCCCGAAATCAAACACGTTGTTAATCATCTCATGCTCTTCCGGCTCGATGACGCCCTCCTTATGCCCCACGTCTACAATTGTCCGCAGCTCCGCTTCTGTAAGGGCGTTTTGCCCATCCGCCACATTGACGCGCAGCAATATCAAAAAGCCCATCGACAATTTGTTGATAATAAATATTGCCGGTGTGAGGAGCTTCATCAGCATCAGGATTATTCCGGAATAAGAAAGGGCAATCTTGTCTGCATGGATGGTGGCGAGCGTCTTAGGGGAAATCTCGCCAAAAATTAAGACGAGGATGGTAAGGGCGCCGGTGGCAATCCCAGCCCCTGCGCTGCCCAAAACCTGCATTGCCAAGGCGGTTGCTAAGGAAGATGCAGACAGGTTCACAATATTGTTGCCGATTAAAATTGCGCTGAGCATTTTATTGGGGCTGCTGGTGACCTTTAGTACACGCTTTGCACGTTTGTCACCCTCGTTGGCAAGGCTGCTGATGCGTATCCTGTTGAACGTGGTCAGGGCAGTTTCCGCAGAGGAGAAAAAAGCAGATAAGGTCAGTAAGATCATAATAAATAATAGTTGTATGGCTTCGCCTGAGTCCAAATAAATCGCTCCTTTCGGTAAGCATTAGAAATATTTCACCTTCCATGAGTATAATATAAAGGAAGAATCAGATTTTTGCAAGGAATAGTTTTAAACTGGGAAGAATAGAATGTGTTAAGGTCAATGGACATTCTGTTATTTGATTATGAAAAGGGAGGAGAAGGAGATGGAGAAAAATCTAATGAGAAAAAAGCCAATCCAGGCACAGGGGGAGAAAAAGATAAAAATATCAGTGTTGACTATTTTAAAGATTCTGCTTGCCATGTACCTTGTGACCGGGGCGCTGCTTTTGGCATTATCGGCGATGCTCTATAAAATGCAGCTCAGCGAGACGGCAGTGTCCGTGGGCATTGTAATTATTTATGTGGCTGCCGGTTTCCTGGGAGGGTTCTTGAGCGGGAAAGTGATGAAGACGAGGCGCTTTTTCTGGGGGATGGTGATGGGAGGAGCCTATTTCCTGATTTTGGTCCTAGGCTCCATCCTGTTCCAAAAGGGAATCAATATGGAACTGTCCCGCTTTTTTACAACTTTGGTCCTTTGTACGGCGTCAGGCATGATAGGGGGGATGGTGAGCTGACATTTACCGCTGCACGCGTCCGGAGGCGTCGCCGCCAGCAAGTTTTAGGACTTCGTCTTTAGAGACAAGGTTGAAATCCCCCTCAATGGAGTGTTTGAGGCAGGAGGCCGCTACGGCAAACTCAATGGTTTCCTGTGCGCTTAAGCCCATCAGCGACGCGGCGATTAGCCCCCCGCCAAAGCTGTCCCCACCGCCGACACGGTCCACAATATGCATATGGTATTTCTTGCTGAAATAGTATTCAGAGCCGTCATAGAGCATGGCGGACCAGTCATTGTCGTTTGCGGAAATGGATTCCCGCAGGGTAATGGCGACTTTGGAGAAGCCAAAACGTTCTTTTAACTGCTTTGCCACTTCTTTGTAGCCGTCGTGGTTCAAGGTTCCGGCAGTGACATTTGTGCCGGAAGCCTTTATGCCGAAGACGTCGGCGGCGTCTTCCTCGTTGGCAATGCAGACGTCGACGTACTGGCAGAGGTCTGCCATCACCTGCCCAGCTTTCTCGCGGCTCCACAATTTGCCCCTGTAGTTTAAGTCGCAGGAGATGGTGGCGCCGGCTTTTTTTGCCGCTTGGCATGCCTGAAGGCAGGCGGAGGCAACAGTATCGTTTAAGGCGGGCGTGATGCCGGTGAAATGGAACCAGTCTGCGCCGGCAAAGATTTCATCCCAGCAGAAGTCTTTTGTATCCGCGGTATAAAGCGCTGAGCCTGCGCGGTCATATATCACTTTGGAGGGCCTTTGGGAGGCGCCTTTTTCCAGGTAATAAATGCCGACGCGATCACCGCCGCGGGCAACGTAAGAGGTGTCTACGCCGTATTTCCGCAGGGCATTGACGCCTGCCTGCCCGATTTCATGGGAAGGCAGGCGGGAGACGAATACCGCGTGGAAGCCGTAATTAGCCAATGAAACGCAGACGTTCGCTTCACCGCCGCCGAATGTGGCTCCCAGGGCGTCTGCCTGCACAAAACGTTGGTAGCCTTCCGGGGCGAGCCTTAGCATCAGCTCGCCAAAAGTAACTACTTTTTTTGCTGTCATAATGATTCTCCTTTTCTAAGATGCCGCATCATGTTATGCTGAGCGGATGGTTTATCTAAGGCTCCGTTTAGCTGCGGACGGTCCTAATGGCGTCTTCGGTCAGACGTTTTATTTCCTCGAAATTTTGTAATTTGAGCAATTCATCTTTTACCATCCAGGTTCCTCCGCAGGCAGCGACTTTTTCAAATGCAAGGTAGGTGTGCAGGTTGTCCGGCGTGATCCCTCCGGTTGGCATAAAACGCATCTGGGGGTAAGGTGCGGACAGCGCCTTTATCATCTCCAGCCCGCCGGAGGCTTCCGCCGGGAAAAATTTCACAAAGTTCAGGTCGAAAGAAAGCGCGGCCTCGATATCGCTGGGGTTGTTGACGCCTGGGATTATGGGGTATTTTTTCTTAATGCAATGTTTTACCATAGTGGGGTTCAGCCCTGGGCTGACAATGAATTTTGCCCCGGCTTTTATTGCCTGGTCAGCTTGTGCCGGGGTAAGGACGGTCCCAGCTCCAATAAGCATATCCGGGAATTCCTCGGTCATAATCCTGATGCAGTCCAGGGCGGCGTCTGTGCGGAAGGTGATTTCCGCGCATGGCAGGCCACCGTCGCAGAGCGCCTTTGCCAGCGGTTTAGCGTCGGAAATGTTACGCAGGACAACGACGGGCACAATCCGTTTTTTCGTTATTTCTTCTAATATATTTTCCATTATATTCTCCATGGAAGCCCTCCTTATATCCCGCCGGCCGGGCGCGGCATGGCCTCGTCGGTTTTTGCCAGCAGCACCGGAGGGGTGACCCATACCAGGTTATCTTCACCGGAGGGGTACTTATTATTATTTTCCGGGTCCCCAATGGGCGTGTCGCCATAACGGTTTTGCCCCGAGGGTCCGTTTGTGCGTCCCGGAAGGTCGATTTCCGGGATATTTCCATCATCATAGGTATTTCCAGGGTATTGGCTATTCTCTTTATCAGTCATTGAAATCCTCCTTTTTAAATTTTTTATAGTATGCGCAGAAAAAGGAGAAAAATTCTTTAGTTGTTTTCCCAAATGGAAAGTATTATAATCGTATAGAAGGTAAAAATACTTGACAAAATGGAAAGGAGCAGCAGAATGAGGGATGAAAATAAATATGCCCTGCTGATTGATGCAGAAAATGTGTCTTCCAAGTATATCGGGATAGTGACAAAGGAGGCACAGTCGCTGGGGAATATTACAATCCGCAGGATTTATGGGGATTGGACGGCCACTGCCAAAAATTCCTGGAAGGATTCGCTTCTTTTAAATTCCCTGTCGCCAATCCAGCAGTACAGCTACACGGTGGGTAAGAATTCTTCCGATTCCGCAATGATTATAGACGCCATGGATATCCTCTACACAAATGATGTGGATGGGTTTATCATCGTCTCTTCGGACAGTGATTTCACGAAGCTTGCCATGCGGCTGCGGGAATCAGGCAAACGCGTGATTGGCATGGGGGAGAGCAAGACGCCGACGCCTTTTGTGCGCTCATGCGAGCAGTTTAAGACGCTGGACGTGCTGTATAAGAACCATCACCCTGCACAGAAGAATAACGCGGCGGAGCGCGCAAGGCGCCAGGAAGCCAGGTACGTGCCGGCGGAACGGACGCTTCCGTTCAAGGACCAGCAGTCAAAAGACGCACAGCCGATAACCAATTTGCGGGCAATTAAGGAGACGGTGATTTCTTTGTTGGATGAAAATTCGGATGAGGACGGTTGGATGTACTTGTCAGAATTGGGGAATATCATCCAGCGGATGTATTCGGATTTTGACTGTAGGAATTATGGGTTTGCGAAATTTGGGAAATTAATTGAATCCTTCCCGGAATTGCAGACCAGAAAAGATGATTCCAGCAATGGAATCACCAAGATTGTCCTGGTCCGCAAACGGGAAGATTGAATGACGTTCAGATCATGTAAATCAAATTTCCGGACGCTGTGTGCGTACAAGACGCCAGATAGTATCGTGCATCCAGTCTATGGTTTCACTTAATTTTTTGTTCTCTTCCAGTAAGAGGATGTTTTCCATTTGTAGCCGTTCCATTGAAACTGCCGTACTGTTTGCCAGCGTTTGGTTTGCCTCCATAATAGTCACCTCGTATCGTTAATGGTATGGCTGTTTTGCTTGTTCCTAAGCCTAAAATATCTATCAATATTATACCAAACTCCCTTGGAAATAGGTGCTAAGATATTGGAAAAAAACTTGGCAAAACGCCGGGATTTTATGTAGAATGCCGAAGTCTGCCGTCGAAGCGTTAAAAATTTTTCAGGGCTATTTTAGGGAGTAACATAAAAATAAAGGAGCTATAAATGAAAGCATATGATTATTTAATTGTCGGGGCAGGGCTGTTTGGCGCTGTTTTTGCCCGGGAAGCGAAAAAAGCCGGCAGGCGTTGTCTAGTGATCGATAAGCGCAGCCATATAGCCGGGAATATTTACACCAAGGAGCTGGAAGGAATCCAGGTGCATGAATATGGGGCGCATATTTTCCATACTTCCAATAAAAAAGTCTGGCAATATGTGAACCAGTTTGCGGAATTTAACCGTTATACCAATTCCCCGGTGGCGAATTATAAGGGTGAGATTTATAATATGCCTTTTAACATGAATACGTTCCACAAGCTGTGGGGCGTCGTGACGCCCAAAGAGGCGCGGGAGAAAATTGAACAGCAGAAGAAAGCGTATTTTGTGGAGCAGCCCGGGAATTTAGAGGAACAGGCAATCAACCTGGTAGGGCCGGATGTGTATAACAGGCTGGTTAAGGGATATACGGAGAAACAGTGGGGGAAACGTGCGACGGAACTCCCGGCATTTATCATCAAACGGCTGCCGGTGCGGTTTACTTATGATAACAATTATTTTAATGACGATTATCAGGGCATCCCCATCGGAGGCTATACGAAGATGGTTGAGAAAATGCTTGAGGGCATTGAAGTCCGTTTGGACGTGGACTTCCTGGAGAAACGGGAAGAATACAAGGAATTGGCAGACAATATCGTCTATACGGGGATGATTGACGAATATTTCGACTATTGTTATGGGGAGCTGGAATACCGTTCCCTGCGTTTTGAGACGGAGGTGCTGGACGAGGAGAATTACCAGGGGAACGCGGTGGTCAATTATACGGAGTATGAGGTCCCTTACACACGCATCATAGAGCACAAGCATTTTGAATATGGGACGCAGGAAAAGACCGTGGTTACCCGCGAATACCCCCAAAGCTGGTCAAAGGGCGACGAGCCTTATTATCCGGTGAACGATGACAGGAACGCGGCTTTATATGAGAAATACAGGGAGCTTGCCGTAAAGGAAGGCAATGTGTTTTTTGGCGGCAGGCTGGGGCAGTATAAATATTACGATATGGACGACACAGTGGAATCAGCCTTGCAGTGCGTGGAGGGTTTGTTGTACTAGCAAGCGCAGAAGAGTTTTCGAGGGAGACAGGAGGATAAACAAATGAAAAAATTGGAAGACTATGTAAGGAGCATCCCGGACTTTCCGGAGCCGGGGATTATTTTTAGGGACGTAACCAGCATCCTGCAGGATGCGGATGGGCTGAGGCTTGCCATCGACGGGCTTTTAGGGAACTTGAAAGATGTGGAGTACGATGTGGTCGTGGGCCCTGAGTCGAGAGGGTTTATTTTTGGCGTCCCGGTTGCGTACATGGCGCATAAAGGGTTTGTGCCTGTCCGCAAGATGGGCAAGCTGCCATGCGAAGTCATTTCAGAAAAGTACGATTTAGAATACGGAAGCGCCGTGATTGAGATGCACAAGGATGCTATTGTGCCAGGGCAGAAGGTAGTCATTGTCGATGACCTCATCGCTACCGGCGGCACCACGGAGGCGATTATCAAGCTGGTGGAGCAGCTTGGCGGCGAGGTAGTCAGGATTTGTTTTGTAATGGAGCTGGCTGGTTTAAAAGGCAGGGAAAAGCTTGTCGGTTATCATGTGGACAGCCTCATTACATATGAAGGAAAATAGGATATGAGAGTTGGGATTGGATATGATGTGCACCGGCTTACCGAGGGGCGTAAACTTGTCCTTGGAGGCGTGGAAGTTGCACATACGTTAGGGCTTGACGGGCATTCCGATGCGGACGTGCTCGTACATGCCATTATGGATGCGATGCTGGGGGCGGCGGCGCTTGGGGATATAGGCAAGCATTTCCCAGATACGGATGCGGCTTACAAAGGGATTTCCAGCATGAAGCTTTTGGCGCATGTGGGGGAGCTGATACAGCAGCAGGGATATGTGGTAGGGAATATTGACGCGACCATTGTTGCCCAGAAGCCAAAGCTGCGCCCTTATATCGGGCAGATGGAGCAGAATATTGCAAACGTCCTGGCGATTGCCAAAGAGCAGGTAAATGTCAAGGCTACTACGGAGGAAGGGCTTGGCTTCAGCGGGAGGCAGGAAGGGATTTCTGCTCAGGCAGTCTGCTCCCTCGCCGGGCTGTATGAGGCGAGCGCGCCTGCCTACGACAGCGAAAGGAAATGCGAAGGCTGCGGCGGATGCGCAAGGCAAGGATAAAAATGCGAAGGCTGCGGCGGATGCGCAAGGCAAGGATAAAAATGCGAAGGCTGCGGCGGATGCGCAAGGCAAGGATAAAAATGCGAGGGCGCGGCGGATGCACGGGAGGGCGGTCATGGGAAATAGCGGCATACGCTATTTGGAGCAACGGGAGAAGCGGCTTACAAGGACTCTGTATGAGGCCGCGTTCCCCGAAGATTCAAAAGCATTTACCGATTATTATTATGAATGGAAAATGATAGATAACCGCATAATCGTGATGGAAGGGGCAAAAAAGGACGGTTCCTTCCATGTTATGGTCCATATGAACCCATACCGCCTATGGATAAATGGCTCCATTTGCGAGGTCCCATACATTGTGGCGGTTGCCACCGACGGACGTTACCGCAGGCAGGGCAAGATGGGACAGGTAATGAGCCATGCGCTGCGGGATATGGGGCAGGGGCAATTGCCGTTTACGTTCCTGCTGCCGGCAGACCCGGCATATTACAGGGGGCTGGGGTTTGTATTCTTCCCCTGCCAGGATTATCTTGACAGGGGAGGCATCTGTTTTGGGGGCAGCGCCTCCCAGGGTTCTTTGAGGGCGGCTTCCGCAGGCGCTTTTGAGGGAGCCGTTGGAGGCGAGGGAGTCATCCTTGATGGGACCGTTGGGGGTGGGGCCGCAGGCTTTTGCAGATCCATGCGCAAGAGCGAATGGAGATATGCGCGGGAAGAGGATTTTGAAAAGATGGCTTCGTTCTCCAATAAGGTCCTCAGGGACAGATGCGAGGTTTATATCCGGCGGGACAGCGGTTATTACCGACGCCTTTTGCGGGAGCTGGCGTCGGAACACGGCGGCGCCCTGCTTGCGCATAGCGGGCAGGAGCTTTGCGGGGCGCTGTTGTACAGCCTGGGCGGCAGGGAGGAAGGAAAGACGGCGGAAATCAAAGAATTGCTGCTGAAAGGCAGCGTCTTTGCTGTAGAGGCTGAACAGATATGCAGGGACGCCTTGGAACTGGCGGGATGTGCGGTGCAGAGGATAACCTTTGCCAAATCGCGGATGATGGTGCGCCTGACAAACCTTTGGGCGCTTGTGCCGCTGCTTCGCAGCCAAAGGCGCAAGGAGCTTTTTGTGGAAGTTTTGGACCCTGTCATAGACGCCAATAACGGATGTTTCCATATTGTGCTGGATAATGGGCGAAGCAGCATCAGCAGGATAGCGGGAGGGAGCGCAAGGAGGCGGATGGATATTGGGGAGCTGGCGGAAACATTATTTAAAGATACGTCTGTTTATCTGAATGAATGGGTGTAGCAAGATTGCCTATTGACAAAAATCCATTTTCTGCATAAACTATCACGAATAGGAATGTTATACGGATAAATCCGTAATGTTTAGAAGGGAAGCGTTCATAGATGGGATTGTTTCAGCAGATAAAAGAGGAATACGAGGTAATCAGGGAACGGGACCCGGCAATTAAGTCTCCCATGGAGGTGCTTTTGTATCCCAGTTTCCGCGTGATGCTCAGTTACCGCAAAGCCCATAAGAAATATCTGAAAGGGCAGTATTTCCGGGCGCGCCGGATTTCGCAGAAAGCTGCAAGGAAGACCGGCATTGAGATCCATCCTGGCGCCGTGATTGGCAAGGGGTTCTTTATCGACCATGGCAGCGGCGTGATTATCGGGGAGACGACGATTATCGGGGACAACGTGACGCTGTACCAGGGGGTCACGTTAGGCGGGACCGGCAAGGAGAGCGGCAAACGCCACCCCACCCTTTGCGACAATGTGATGGTGAGCGCGGGGGCTAAGGTTATTGGGTCGTTTACAATCGGGGAGAACAGCAAGATTGGCGCGGGAAGCGTGGTTTTGGAGGAAGTCCCGCCCAACTGCACGGTGGTAGGGGTCCCTGGGAGGATTGTCAAGCGGGACAATATCAAGGTGCCGAGGAGCGATATGGACCAGGTGCACCTGCCCGACCCGGTTATGGAGGATATTACGGTATTGCAGCATGAGAATTCTGCGTTGTGCAATAAGCTTATAGATTTGGAAAAGGAAATCAAGGAACTGCGCGGCAAGGGCTAAGCGCTTTTACAAGGAGGACGATTATGAAAGTATACAATACGCTGAGCAGGACAAAGGAAGAGTTTGTCCCGTTGGAAGAGGGAAAGGTTAAGATGTATGTCTGCGGCCCGACGGTATATAACCTCATCCATATCGGGAATGCCCGCCCCATGATGGTATTTGACACAGTGCGCCGTTATATGGAATATAAAGGATATGAGGTTAATTATGTGTCCAATTTTACAGATGTGGATGATAAGATTATAAAGAAAGCCATGGAGGAAGGGGTTTCGGCGCAGGAGATTTCCAGGCGTTATATTGAGGAGTGCAAAAAGGATATGGCGGACATGAATGTGAAGCCTGCTACGGTGCACCCGCTGGCGACGCAGGAGATTGACGGTATGCTGCAGATGATATCTACGCTGATAGACAAAGGCTATGCCTATGCGGTGGAGGATGGGACCGTTTATTTCCGCACCAGGAAATTCGAAGAATATGGCAAATTGTCCCACAAGAACCTTGATGATTTGCAGGCCGGGCACCGGGACATTAAGGTGACGGGGGAGGATAAGGAAGACTCTCTCGATTTCGTGCTGTGGAAGCCTAAGAAAGAAGGGGAACCTTACTGGGACTCTCCCTGGTGCAAGGGCAGGCCGGGATGGCATATTGAGTGTTCCGTCATGGCCAAGAAATATTTAGGTGAAGAAATCGACATCCATGCGGGCGGCGAGGATTTGATTTTCCCGCACCATGAGAATGAGATTGCCCAGAGCGAGGCATGCAACGGCAAGATTTTTGCCAAGTATTGGATTCACAATGGATTTTTAAATATTGACAATAAGAAGATGTCCAAATCCGAGGGGAATTTCTTTACAGTGCGGGAAATCAAAGAGAAATATGACTTACAGGTATTGCGTTTCTTTATGCTAAGCGCGCATTACAGAAGCCCCCTGAATTTCAGCGCCGACCTGATGGAGGCGGCGAAAAATGGCTTGGAGCGTATCTTGAACGCGGCGGGCAGCCTTAAGGACCGTATGGAACATGCGCCTGCGCAGCCTATGACGGAAGAGGAAACGGACATTTGGCAGGGCAGCGCGGTTTTTGTGGAGAAGTTTGAGAAATCCATGGAGGACGATTTCAACACGGCTGACGCTATCTCCGCGGTGTTTGAGCTGGTAAAATACTGTAACACGAATACAGGGGAAAAATGTTCGCAGGAGCTTGCGGGAAATCTTTATAAGCGCCTGGAAGGGCTATGCGACGTCCTGGGGATTATCCTTGCCAAAGAGGAAGAAATGCTGGATGAGGAAATAGAGCGGTTAATAGAGGAACGCCAGGCAGCAAGGAAGGAAAAGAATTTTGCCCGGGCGGATGAAATCCGCGCAATCCTCTCAGACAAAGGAATCCTTTTGGAAGATACAAGAGAAGGGGTAAAATGGAAAAGGGCATAAATTCATATATTTTAAGGAAATTCTGCATAGAGCCTAAGGATATCCGCAGCTATTCGCCGCTGACGCTCGCCTATATAGGGGACAGCGTGTATGACCTTATCATCCGCTCCATGGTAGTGGGGGAGGGGAATGCGCGAGTGAATGAGCTGAACCGCCGCGCCAGCGAGATTGTGAAAGCGCATGCGCAATCAGAGATGGTGGGCAGGCTGATGTCCCATCTTACCGAAGAGGAGCTTTCGGTATATAAGCGCGGCAGGAACGCCAAGTCGGCCACGGTAGCGAAAAACGCCACGGTGGGGGATTACCGCAGGGCGACGGGCTTAGAGGCTTTGATAGGGTATCTTTACCTGCAAGACCAGACAGAACGTATCATGGAGCTGGTTACCATGGGGCTTTCGGGAATGGGGAAAGGAGAAAAGCATGAGGTACGAGGAGCTGACGATTGAGGGAAGGAATGCGGTTTTGGAAGCGTTCCGTTCCGGGAAGACGATAGACAAACTGTTTGTGCAAAGAGACTGCCAGGATGGGCCGATAGGCACGATTATCCGCGAGGCGAAGAAACATGGCGTCATCCTGGATTTCGTGGGGAGAGAGCGCTTAGACCAGCTTTCCGAGACGAAGAAGCACCAGGGCGTCATTGCCTATGCGGCGGCTTATGAATATGCGCAGGTGGAGGACATGCTAAAGGCGGCGGAACAGAAAGGGGAAGAGCCATTTTTAATCCTGTTAGACAATATTGAAGACCCGCATAATCTAGGGGCTATTATCCGCACGGCGAATGTCGCAGGCGCACATGGCGTGGTTATCCCCAAGCGCAGGGCGGCAGGGTTGACGGCGACAGTGGCAAAAGCGTCGGCAGGCGCGTTGAATTATACGCCGGTGGCGAAGGTGACGAACCTTTCCCAGACAATCAAAGACCTGAAAAAGCGCGGTATTTGGTTCGCCTGTGCGGATATGGATGGCACGCCCATGTACCAGGTGGATTTAAAAGGGCCGCTTGGGCTGGTGATAGGAAGCGAAGGGGAAGGCGTTGGCAAGCTGGTAAAAGAGAATTGTGATTTCCATGCAGCCATCCCCATGGCGGGGAATATAGGTTCATTAAACGCTTCTGTGGCGGCAGGGGTGCTTGCCTACGAGATTGTGCGGCAGAGGATGCGGTGAGGGGAAGAGAAGTGCCAAAAGACAATGGTTATAAGGATCAGACAGATGAAGCGTTAATTGAGAAGCTGCGCTGCGGGCAAGAAGAAATTACCGATTACATTATGGAAAAATATAAAAACCTTGTGCGCAAGCGGGCCAACGCCATGTTTTTGATTGGAGGGGACACCGACGATCTGATCCAGGAGGGGATGATTGGGCTGTTTAAGGCTATCCGGGATTTCAGGGCGGACAAAGACGCTTCTTTTTACCATTTTGCGGATTTGTGCATTACCAGGCAGATTTACCACGCGGTGGAAGCTTCCCAGAGAAAAAAGCATTTGCCTTTGAACTCCTATATTTCATTGAACGCGCAGCTTGGCAAGGAGGGGGAGGATACTTTTTTGGACTTGCTGGAATCCTCTGAAAACCCCAACCCGGAGCAGCTTTTCATTGAACGGGAGGATTTCCGTGCCGTCAAAGAAAGGCTCAGGGATGGCCTTAGCCGGTTTGAACGTCAAGTCATAACGCTCTACCTGCAGGGGTTAAGTTACCGCCAGATTGCGCAGCAATTGGGCAAAGAGCCTAAGGCAATCGACAATGCCTTGCAGCGCATCCGCGCGAAGATTAAAATGTAAAGAAATGGTTGACAAACCTGGTTTTGCTAGGTATAATGTATCAAGTGTGGATAGGAGACTGTAATGAAGATAAATGTAGCAGATATAATTTCCAGCGAAGGTAAAGAAGCGTCGAAGCAGGCGGCAATTGAGCTGACGTCTTTTGACTCCAGGCTGGGCCAGTTTCCGATTGTAAAGAGCATGCCTTTTGTGCTGACGTTTGCCAACGAGGGCAATAAGCGTTTGCTTATCCGCGGGGAGACGGAAGTTACAATTGCAATTCCGTGCAGCCGCTGCCTCGAAGAAGTGGACAGGGTATTCCCCATCCGCATTGAGAAGGAATTTGACCTTACGGCGGGCGATGGCGAGCAGAGCATGGAAGAATCAAATTTTATGGCAGGAACGAGTCTGGATGTGGATCAACTTATTTTTGGAGAGATTTTGGTGAGTTGGCCGATGAAGGTTCTGTGCAGGGAGGATTGCAAGGGCATCTGTAAGCGGTGCGGCGCCAATCTGAATCTGACAGAATGTCAGTGCCGGAAAACAGAGCTAGACCCAAGAATGGCGGCAATCCAGGATATTTTTAACCAATTTAAGGAGGTGTGATCATGTCTATCTGTCCGAAAAATAAATCTTCCAAGTCAAGAAGGGACAAGAGAAGGGCAAACTGGAAGATGTCTGTCCCGAACTTAGTGAAGTGCAGCAAATGTGGCGAGCTTATGATGCCCCATAGAGTCTGCAAGAGTTGTGGAAGCTATAACAAAAAAGAGATTATCCCTCAGGATTAATCAGCAAGGCCTCTCCGGGTTGGAGGGGCTTTTTGCTTAATTAGGAAAGACCTTGTCACGCTAAAGCGTGAAAGTGTCTTTCCTAATTAAGCAAAAATAATATGCGCACTCGCACAAGAGGTATATATTGCTTCGCAATTGTGATCGGCGCTTCAAAGTGTGCAATCCCGGGGGATTGAGGGGACAGGGGAGCCCCTGTGGGCTTGCCCACTTTGTTCTTTGCACAAGCCCTTGCGGAGGGAATAACTATGCGTATTCGTAAGAGAGGAAAGGGAATAAAATGAGATTATTCAATTATGACGGCGGGGCCATGAGGTCTATATCTAAATTTACAGACTGCATCAGCCTAAGCCTCCTGTTTTTAGTAAGCTGCATACCGGTGTTTACGATTGGGACGGCGATGACGGCGATGTACCATACGGCGTATAAGGCGCTGCGCCATGACAGGGGGTATGTGTTCCGGGATTATGTGGAATCCTTCCGGGATAATTTTAAGCAGACAACCCCGGTATGGCTGATTGCGCTTGTTTTAGGCGCCCTTCTGGGCGCGGATGGGGCGATTATCGCTTTTTATGCAAGGAAGGGCAGCATACCGGCTGCGTTGGGGGTAGTGTTTGCCGTGGCGCTGGCGGTATGGTTTGCCTGGGTTTCCTACCTCTTTCCCTATATGGCGCGCTTTGAGAACACGAGGAAGCAGTCCATGAAAAATGCCATCCTCTTCGCGGCAGTGCACCTGCCAATGACAATCCTTGTGCTGGCGCTGGCGGCAGGGACAGCGCTTATGTTGTATATATTCCCCTTTTTGGTTATTATGCTCCCGGCAGTCCATAGCTGGCTGCAAAGCTTTATCCTCGAATGGGTGTTCCGCAAATATATGACGGACGAGGAACGCAGGAAGGAGGATGAGAGGAATGTTGACTTCTCTGATTACTTATAGTATATTCTTAGGGAGGCATTAGCAAAATAAGGAAAATTTCCTGTAAACCGTATGCAGACAAGCCTTTTCCTTATACTATGCCGTAAGGAGGAAGTTTCATGGAGGAAATGATAAGAGTGGCAGTAGACGCTATGGGCGGCGACAATGCGCCTGCGGAGGTTGTAAAAGGGGCGATTAATGCTGTTGCGATGCGCCAGGATATCAAGGTATATTTGATTGGAAGGCAGGAGGTTGTCGACAAGGAATTGAAAGGGCTTTCCTATCAGGGGGCGCAGATTGAGGTTGTCCATGCCCCGGAAGTGATTGAGACCGCAGAGCCTCCGGTGCTGGCAGTCCGCAGGAAGAAACAGTCTTCTATCGTGGTTGGCATGAATATGGTCAAGGACAAGAAAGCGGATGCATTTGTGTCGGCGGGGAGTTCCGGGGCCATATTGGTAGGCGGCCAGGTAATTGTCGGCAGGATTAAGGGTGTGGAACGCCCGCCCCTGGCGCCGTTGATCCCTACGCAGAAGGGAGTCTCTTTGCTTGTCGACTGCGGAGCGAACGTTGATGCAAGGTCTTCACATTTGGTGCAGTTTGCCAAGATGGGTTCCATTTATATGGAAAATGTGCTGGGCGTCGAGAATCCCCGTGTTGCCATTGTCAATATTGGCGCCGAGGAAGAAAAAGGAAACGCCCTGGTAAAAGAGACGTTCCCTCTTTTGAAGAACTGCCCGGATATCAATTTTGTGGGCAGCATTGAAGCGCGGGATATCCCAAGCGGCGAAGCTGACGTCATTGTCTGCGAAGCGTTTGTGGGGAATGTGATCCTCAAGCTGTATGAGGGCGTAGGCGCAACTTTAATCAGTATGGTCAAGGAAGGCATGATGGGGACGCTAAGGAGCAAAATAGGGGCGCTTTTGGTGAAGCCGGCTTTAAAGAAGACGATGAAATCGTTTGACGCCAGCGAGTATGGCGGCGCGCCGCTTTTAGGGCTTAACGGCCTGGTTGTCAAGACCCACGGAAGCTCTAAAGCGAAGGAAGTAACGAATTCCATCATTCAGTGCGTTACTTTCAAAGAGCAGGAAATCAATGAGAAAATCAAAAGGAATATTGGAGGAAATCATGGAATTTGAAAAGATTAAGAAAATCATTTCTGAAGTATTGAATGTGGACGTAGAGGAAATCACAATGGAGACTACTTTTGTAGATGACCTGGGGGCGGATTCTCTGGATATTTTTCAGATTATCATGGGACTGGAAGAGGAATTCGACATTGAGATTGCCAATGAGGAAGCAGAGAAGATTGTGACGGTAGGAGATGCAGTGGAGCAGATTAAGGAAGCTACAAATTAGTGGACGCTTCAATAGGGAATTAGGGGGCCTGGTAGAAATGATATAATTTCTCCCGGGCTATCCTTGTTATAGCAGACACAGAAATCGAATGCGCCTGCTATAACCGCTCCGCGAGGATGCTTTGTATATTGAAAGGAAAACGTATGGATTTACAGAATGAATTTGAAAAGAGGATTGGATATCAATTTAGGGACAAGCGGCTGCTAGAGCAGGCATTGACCCATAGCTCTTATGCCAATGAGCGCCATACAGGCAGGCTGTCGGACAATGAAAGGCTGGAATTTTTGGGAGACGCCGTGTTAGAGCTTGTTTCCAGTGAATTCCTTTTTGAAAGTTTCCCCAAGGAAACGGAAGGCGAATTGACCAGGCTGCGCGCCAGCATGGTCTGTGAGCAGACTTTGTCGTTTTGCACAAGGGAGCTTGAGCTTGGCAAATACCTCTTGCTCGGCAAAGGGGAAGACCAGACTGGCGGCAGGGAACGCGATTCTATCCTCTCAGACGCGCTGGAGGCTGTGATTGGGGCGATTTATCTGGATGGTGGTTTTGCTAGTGCAAAAGAGTTTATTTTGAAGTTCGTCTTAAATGATTTGGAGCATAAGAAGCTCTTTTATGATAGCAAGACTATCCTACAGGAGATTGTTCAGGGGAATTTCAGTGAGGAGCTGCATTACAGGCAGTTGCGTGAAGTTGGCCCGGACCACAACAAACGCTTTTTGATGCAGGCCATGATTGGCGATAGCGCCTATGGGCAGGGGGAAGGAAGGACCAAGAAGGCCGCGGAGCAGGAAGCTGCTTATCAGACATTGCTGCTGTTAAAAGAACAGGGATTTTAAGGCGCTGGAGGAAGCACATGTATTTAAAGAGTATAGAGGTTCACGGGTTCAAATCATTTGCCAACAAAATCTTGTTTGAATTCCACAATGGCATTACCGGGATTGTGGGGCCGAACGGCAGCGGGAAGAGCAACGTGGCTGACGCCGTACGCTGGGTGTTGGGGGAACAACGCGTCAAGCAGCTTCGCGGCGCAAGCATGCAGGATGTCATTTTTGCGGGCACGGAGAACCGCAAGCCCCTCAGCTATGCTTATGTGGCAATCACCCTGGACAACAGCGACAGGCAGCTCAATGTAGATTATAACGAGGTGACGGTGGCGCGGAGGGTCTACCGCTCCGGTGAGAGCGAGTACTTAATCAATGGGACGGCGTGCCGCCTCAAGGACATAAACGAGCTGTTCTATGACACGGGAATCGGCAAAGAGGGCTATTCCATCATCGGGCAGGGGCAGATTGAGCGTATCCTAAACGGCAAGCCGGAAGAGCGCAGGGAGCTTTTCGATGAGGCGGCAGGCATTGTCAAATACAAACGCAGGAAAGCGACGGCGCAAAAGAAGCTTGAGGATGAGAGGCAGAACCTTTTGCGTGTGAACGATATCCTTGCCGAGCTGGAAAAGCAGGTTGGCCCGCTGGAGAAGCAAGCGGAGAAAGCCCGCACATACCTCAAGAAAAAAGAAGAATTAAAAATTTACGATGTGAATATGTTCCTCATGGACATGGAGCGCATAGAGCGCCAATCCGGGGAGCTGGCGGGAAAGATTGGGATTGTGGACAGGGAGCTGAAAGAAACAAACGCTTCTTATGGCAATATCAAGGCGGAATATGAGCAGATGGAACGCGATATGGAACAGGCGGACACGCGGCTTGCCTCCCTAAGGGAAGAACTGGGCAATACCACCGTCCTTAAGGGCAAGCTGGAAGGGCAGGTGGATGTCCTGCGTGAACAAATCCATGCCGCGCAGCAGAGCGAAGAGCATTTTAAGGCGCGCCAGCAGGAGATTGCCAGCGAGGTGGCGCAGCGCATGGAGCAGAAAGAAGGGTTCCAAAAAGAGATGGGGCAGTTTAAGCGGCAGCTTAGCTCCGTGGAGGAACAAAAGATCCAGTCCATGGCCCATTACCAGGAAATCCAGGAGGAGATTGCCCGCTGCAGCCGGCAGATTGAGAACGGCAAGAACGAGATGATTGAGCTTCTGAATAATAAGGCCTCCACCAAGGCAAGGCAGCAGCGCTACGACACGATGCAGGAGCAGGTCAACATCCGCCGCGCCCAGTTAAGCAAACGGATTTTAGAGCAAAAAAGCGAGGAAGAGGACTTAAGGTCCATGGCGGAAGAATGCGAGAAGAAGTATGAGGACGCCAAAGGGCATTATTTAGGGCTGTTGGGGCAGGAACAGGAATTGGAGCAAAAGAACCGGCAGTGGCAGGAAAAGCAGGCGCAGGCCAGCCGTGATATAGAGCAGGGCACCGTACGCTACCACAGGGAGAAATCCCGCCTGGAATCTTTGGTTAATATTGCGGAGCGCTATGACGGCTATGGAGGCGCCATACGCCGGGTCATGGAGAAAAAGGAGGACGAGCCGGGGCTTCTTGGGGTTGTGGCTGACTTGATACAGGTCGATAAAAAATATGAAATAGCCATCGAGACGGCATTGGGCGGCAGCATACAGAATATTGTCACCAGCGATGAAGGGACCGCCAAGAAAATGATTGGCTATTTGAAGAAGAACCGTTATGGGCGCGCAACCTTCCTGCCGCTTACCAGCGTGGGCAGGAAAGCCCCACAGGTGAACCAGGCAGTGTTAAAGGAGGAAGGGGTGGTTGGAGTCGGCAGCGAGCTGGTCCATGCCGACAGCCGTTATACGGGCTTGAAAGCCTATCTTTTGGGCAGGACGTATGTGGTGGACACGATTGACCATGCCATCGCGCTTGCACGTAAATACCAATACAGCCTAAGGATTGTGACTTTGGAAGGGGAATCTTTGAACCCGGGCGGCTCCATGGCAGGAGGCGCGTTTAAAAACACCAGCAACCTCCTGGGCAGGAAACGTGAAATCGAGGATTTGCAAAAGCAGGTGAAAGAGCTTGAAGAAGCGGTCGGGAAACACAGGCAGCGCTTGGAGGAGATTCAGTCGGCGAGGGAATTGCTTAAAGATGATTTGCTTAATGTCAGGGAAGCGCTCAAGGAGGCGATGCTAAGCCAGAATACGGAGAAGATGAACCTTGCGCGCGCCAGGGAGCAGAAAGAGGCAAACGACAGCCAATATGCGGATTTGCAGACCGAGAGCCGCCAGATTGAGCGCCAGCTTGGGGAGATTAGCGAGAACCGCGCGATTATCCAAGAAGAGCTGCTGGCTGCGGGGCGGCGTGAAAAAGAGATTGAAGAGGAAAACCGCAATTTGCAGGAAATCCTTGAGCGGCAGGGGCAGCTTGCCGAGCAGAGCCAGAAGGACGTTTCCGCGGTACAGTTAGAAGAAGCGGGGCTTTTGCAGAAAGTAAATTTCTTGCAGGAGAACATTTCCCGTATAGAGGGAGAATTAGCGAAATTGGAGGCTGACCTTGAGGCGGCCAAGCAGGAAAAAGACGGTTCGCAGGCCGATATCGGGAAAAAACAGCAGGACATTGAAAAGATACTTGAGGCAATCGCAGCTTCTGACACGGCGCATGGGGAATTGGAAGGGCAGATTAAGGAAGGGCAAAAGCGGCGGGAGGAAATGTCCCAGTCTTACCGGGGGTTTTTCCAGAAGCAGGAAGAGCTGTCCAAGCGGATTAATGATTTGGACAAGGAGCTGTACCGCCTGAACAGCCAGAAAGACAAATTGCAGGAATCAGCGGAGAGCCAGAGCAACTATATGTGGGAAGAATACGAGCTGACCTTACACAATGCGATTAAGCTGCGCAGCGACGCATATGATAACCTTCCCGAGTTAAAGAAGCTGATTGCGCAGATAAAAGATGAAATCCGCAAGCTGGGCGACGTTAACGTCAATGCCATCGAGGACTACAAGAGCTTGTCCGAGCGGTATGTGTTCATGAAGACGCAGCATGACGATTTGGCGGAGGCGGAAAAGACGCTCCTTGACATTATTGAAGAGCTGGATTCGGGGATGCGCAAACAATTCCTGGAAAAATTTGCAGAAATACAAACAGAATTTAACAAAGTATTTAAAGAATTGTTTGGCGGGGGAAAGGGAACGCTGGAACTGGTGGAAGATGAAGATATCCTGGAATGCGGGATTAGCATCAGCGCACAGCCGCCGGGCAAAAAGCTGCAAAATATGATGCAGATGTCCGGCGGGGAGAAAGCGTTGACGGCAATTTCCCTGCTGTTTGCCATCCAGAACTTGAAGCCCTCGCCGTTCTGCCTTTTGGATGAGATTGAGGCGGCGCTGGATGACTCTAACGTAGGGCGCTTCGCTAAATATTTACATAAATTGACAAAAAATACCCAGTTTATTGTGATAACGCATAGAAGAGGGACCATGGAAGCGGCGGACCGCCTCTATGGGATCACCATGCAGGAAAAAGGCGTGTCCACATTGGTGTCCGTGAACTTAATTGAAGAGGCGCTGGACGCGTAGGTTAGATGGAGGGCGGGCTAATTCGCCAAAAGGGCAGTTTATCGTAGAAAGGGATGGTAACATGGCAGAAGAGAAGAAAGGTTTTTTCAGACGTCTTGTGCAGGGGCTGACTAAGACAAGGGACAATATTGTCTCAGGGATTGATTCCATATTCAGCGGGTTTTCCAGCATAGACGACGATTTCTATGAGGAGATAGAGGAAATCCTTATCATGGGGGATCTCGGCGTACATGCGACGACGGAGATTATCGAGAACCTGAAAGAGAAGGTGAAAAAGGAGCGCATCAAAGAGCCGGGGCAGTGCAAGGAATTGTTGATTGCCAGCATCAAGGAGCAGATGGATGTGGGCGAGACGGCATACCGGTTTGAGCAGGAGAAGTCCGTGGTGCTGGTGATTGGCGTCAACGGCGTGGGCAAGACCACTTCCGTGGGCAAGCTGGCAGGCAAGTTAAAGGATCAGGGCAAGAGGGTCGTAATCGCGGCGGCGGATACCTTCCGTGCAGCGGCAGGCGAACAGCTCGCAGAGTGGGCGGACCGCGCCGGGGTAGAGATGATTGGCGGGCAGGAGGGCGCAGACCCGGCGTCCGTCGTGTTTGACGCGGTGGCGGCGGCAAAGGCGAGGGATGCGGACGTTTTGCTCTGTGATACGGCAGGCCGCCTGCATAATAAGAAGAACCTCATGGAAGAGCTGAGGAAAATCCACCGCATACTGGAAAAAGAATTCCCCGACGCATTCCGTGAGACGCTGGTGGCGCTGGACGCGACTACCGGGCAGAACGCCCTGGAACAGGCGAGGCAGTTCTCTGAGGTTGCCGACATCACCGGCATTATACTCACGAAAATGGATGGGACGGCGAAGGGCGGTATTGCCGTCGCTATCCATTCGGAGCTGGGCATCCCGGTAAAATACATTGGCGTGGGGGAGACGATAGACGATTTGCAGAAATTTGACGCAGGCCAATTTGTAAACGCCCTGTTTACCCGGGATGGGGACGCAGGGCAGGAAAGCTAGACAGGAGGTTTGAAAATGCTTACACTGGATAAATTTGAAGAGGCGAGCAAGGTAGTGCAGGAGGTGACGCAGGAAACGAAGCTGGTATACAGCGATTTCCTCAGCGAGCAGACCGGCAATAAAGTATATTTAAAGCCTGAGAACATGCAGTTTACCGGGGCATACAAGGTGCGCGGCGCATATTATAAGATTAGCACGCTCACAGAGGAAGAGCGCCAGAAGGGCTTGATTACCGCCTCAGCAGGCAACCATGCGCAGGGCGTCGCCTATGCGGCAAAATGCTTCCAGGTTAAGGCAACCATTGTAATGCCTACGACCACGCCTTTGATTAAGGTCAACCGTACCAAGGGATATGGCGCGGACGTTGTTTTGTATGGGGACGTGTATGATGAAGCCTGCCAAAAGGCGTATGAGCTTGCCAAAGAGCATGGCTATACGTTTATCCATCCATTTGACGACCTTGCGGTCGCCACCGGGCAGGGCACAATTGCCATGGAAATTTTTAAAGAGCTGCCGTTGGTGGAATACATCCTTGTCCCCATCGGAGGGGGCGGGCTTGCCACGGGCGTGTCCACGCTTGCCAAGCTTTTAAACCCCAAAATTAAAGTAATCGGCGTGGAGCCGGCAGGGGCGAATTGTATGCAGGCTTCCATCGAGGCGGGGGAGGTCGTCACGCTGCCAAATGTCAGCACGATTGCGGACGGTACGGCGGTAAAGACCCCGGGTGAGAATATTTTCCCATACCTCAAAGAAAACCTGGATGAAATAATTACCGTGGAAGACGACGAATTGATTGTGGCGTTTTTGGATATGGTAGAAAACCATAAGATGGTAGTGGAGAATTCCGGGCTTTTGACCGTTGCGGCGCTGCGCCATCTCAATGTGCGGGGCAAACGCGTGGTATCTATCTTAAGCGGCGGCAATATGGATGTCATTACCATGTCCTCCGTGGTGCAGCAGGGCCTGATTTTCCGTGACAGGATTTTTACGGTGTCCGTGCTTCTGCCCGATAAGCCGGGAGAGCTGAGCAAGGTTGCCGAGACGATGGCGAGGCAGCAGGGAAATGTCATTAAGCTGGAGCATAACCAGTTTGTCACGACCAACCGCAACGCGGCAGTGGAATTAAGGATAACGCTGGAAGCTTTTGGCACGGAGCATAAGCAGCAGATTATACGGGCCTTGGAGGAAGAAGGATACAAGCCCAAGCTGGTAAGGACAAACTTATAGGGAAATGGATTTACGTAAGGAGAAGAAAATGGATAGATTAAAGAGAGTCATTTGTTTCATATGTGTTCTGGCAATAAGCGTGGCGGCAGTGGGCATAGAAGCGCCTGCTGTTTCGGCAGCGGGGATGGAAACGCCCTCTGCTTTGCCCGGCGAAACACCAGAAATAGTGGGGGAAGGGTATGGCATAGAAGCGCAGGACGCAGTAAAGGCAGTGTCCCCTGATTATGGAACAGAGGCCGCGGCAGATACAACAGGGGCAGTAACGCGCGTCCTGCTGGTAGGGAACAGCTTTACCAAGACAAAAGTGTCGCAAAACGTCACCTATTCGGTGCAGCAGCCGTTAGAGGAGATGGCGGCGGCGGACGGGCGCAGCATCAAGGTCCACACCTTGGCGCATGGCCTTGCCAGGCTGTCCTACTATGCAGGCATGAAGGAAGATTATATCTCTTACCACAAGCAGTTGATGAGGCTTTTATTGAATAGGAAGTGGGACTATATCATTTTCCAGGAACGGACTGCCGAGCCTATCCAGTATTTTGAGACGTCCACTTATCCTGCCGTCCAGCGGCTGCAGGAACTGGTGAAGACATTCCAGCCAAATGCAAAAATGTTATTGTACATGAACGCCGGGTACAGCAATGGCGTGCCAATCAGGGTCAATGGCACAAAGAGGCTGCTGTCAACGGAAGAAATGGAGCTGTACCTGGCAGCCGCATTTAAGGAGCTAGAAAACAGGCTGGGGATAGAAGCGGTCATGGTAGGCATGCATTCGCACCGCGTCAATATACTATATCCGCATATCAGCATGGTCAGGACAGACGATAAGCATCCTGAGTATGCGGGGTATTTCCTGGCGGCCTGCTGCTTTTACCAGAAGATATACAAGGCGCTGCCATATTCGTGGGGGCTTTCCCTGACGAATAACAGGGATTTGTCTGAGCGGGAATTGTTTGACTTGTCCTGCCTGCCGATCGATTCCTTAGAGTTAAATAAGAAAAACGTCGTGCTGAAAAAGGGGAAAACGGCCAGCTTGAAAACTATCATATCCAGCCGGCTTCCGCAGTCCTATAAAGTCACCTATAAGAGCTTTGATAAAAGCATCGCCTCGGTAGACCCCCATACCGGGTTAGTTAAGGGGAAGAAAGAGGGGAGCACAGTTGTTTACGCAGAAAGCGCAGACGGATTGCAGGCATTTTGCAATGTGACGGTGAGGCTGCCGCTTTCCTTTATCAGGTCTTATTATGTTGCAGGGAAAGGCGACAGGCTTTGGGTAAAGCCCCAGACAAACCAGGGCAGCTTAAGATGGTTAAGCAGCAAGACGAAGGTGGCGACTGTGAACCCTCAGACGGGCCTTGTGAAGGCAAAGAACCCGGGGAAGACGGTAATCAAGGTTTTTGACCAGAATAAACCCTCGGATAAGGCGTCCTATACGCTCTATGTGGCATGCAATGCGCCTGGGAAGCTGAAGACAGGCTCCGTCAAATCGCAAGGGGCGTCTTATACAAATATCAAGGTCTCCTGGGGTTCCGTCAAGGGTGCGTCAGGCTATGAGGTTTACCGTTCCGTGAAGAAGGGCGGCAAGTACCGGAGTATTGGAACAACCAAAAAACTGTCCTTTGTCGATAAGACGGCGAAGCCGAACAAGCGTTATTATTACAAGGTTATGGCGAAAAACAGCTTACAGCACTGCGCAAGCCCCCTGAGCAAGAGCGTGCAGGGCAGGCGCAAGCGCGTGGGATAGTGTTACAGTTCGCCCGTCAGCGCCTTTGCGAATGGCGTGAAAGAGAACTGACAGGGTAGTTACGATTGCAGCGTCAAAATATAGTTGGAATTATTGGAAAGATAGTGTATAATAATAACATTCTGGGAAAATTTATGCTTGCGGCAGGGCATTGGCCGCGCGTGCAATGGGAACCGGGAGAAAAGGGCTGTCCGCCGGTACAACGAATCATAAGATGCTGGTATATTATTCGTTGTACTGCGCCGGGTGGCGGAGGATGCAGAGGTAAGATTTGTGGTTAAACGGATTTTCATGAGGACCAGGTCCTTACAGAACGGTATGAAAATTGACCAGGCGATTGTTGACCGCAGGGGGAGAATCCTCATTGCCCGCGGGGCAATCATGGATGATTATCTGATTGACTCCCTGCTAAAGCTGGGAATTACCGGCGTGTACATACGGGAGGGCGAGGAAGACCCGGAAGAAGAGAATATATCGTTGGTGGCTAAGAGCGTCATTGAGAAGACCAGGGTGGAAGACCGCTC
>CATLBW010000037.1 GCA_949879775.1 uncultured Lachnospiraceae bacterium | reverse complement strand
TAAGCCGGGAGAAAAAGGGGTATTCCCTGCGGAGGCTACGCTCTATGCCATGTGGGTGACCACGGAGTATGACTTCCCTTATACCGGGAATTATGTGCAGTTTACCATACCGCAGGACGGCATCTATTTTCTAAGCGCTAAGTCTATTTCATAATAAGCAAAATCTATTTTATATATCATGTTTATTAGCCAATCGTTCTTCTTTTAACCAGTTAATATCATCTTCCGTCGGGGTTTCGTAGGCGGCTGCAATTTTCAAACAGGCTGGGGTATCTCCACAACAATACCCAAAACTGATTCTTAATGTCCATTCACCCTCCGTAACAGAAATTTGTTCTTGTATGGAAGTATCCTTAGTAATTTCATCTCCCACTTTTTCAAAACGGTATACGGTTTCATCGTCTGGTGAAATTACTTCAACTTTAACCTGTTCATCTATCGGGAAAATACTTTCTTTTGATTTCATAAGCAAATTAGAAAAACTAACTTCCAAGTTGACAGTATTTTTCTCATGTACATAAAAAGGCCAATTTCCTTGTATAACAAATGGTGCATAATATTTTTTAAGCGCTGTATCTAAACGGAAGATATAACCCTGTTCAATATCTGAAATAAGTTCTTCCTTTGTAAGATAATATTCATAACCTTCATAGCTACTATCAAAATCAGCAACGGTATCATCACTTTTTAATGGAATGATTGCATTGTTGGCTTCAGATGTATCCGTAGCGACAATATTTATATTTTCAGCATTGCCAACACTACTGGAAGCCTCTTGTTTTGCAGGCCTGCCACATCCGCTTAGTGACAATAAAATAGATATCGATAAAAATACAATTCCTATTACTTGGTTTTTTGACATAACTATACCTCCTACGGAAAAGAATAGGTCTTAATATGCCTTTCCCCCTGTCCTCGGCTCTTATCTGCTCCTCTTGGCTCTCAATCTGTGCCGTTTTCTTGGCTTTGGTGCGTTCCTCATATTCTTTCTAATTCCCGTTGGCTTTCCGTTTCATATAATTCTGGTGCAGTCTGTCCCTTCTTGCCCCTCTCTTCCGCATTTCCTCCAGTTCCTTATGAAAACTTTACACCCTTACAAGGCGCCTAACCCTGGCTGCAGCCCGGCACTTCAAACCTCTTAAGGTTCTGCTCGTAAAACGTCTGCCTGTCTACCGGGCGACCATAATAGAATCCTTGTATGTAATCCGGCTGAAGCTTCTTTAGCTTATGCAGCTCCTCCACCGTCTCAATCCCTTCAAAGCAGACCTGCATGCCAACGCTGTGCGCCATATCCACAATATGCCCAATCAAATTATAATCAAAATCATTGATGACGGCCTTGGAGGTAAACCCCCGGTCTAATTTCAGCAGGTTCACTTTGAGGTTTTGCAGGTAAGCAAGCGAGGAGTACCCCGTCCCAAAATCGTCCAGCGCAATCTTCACCTCATTCTCGTTGAGCACATCTAAGAGCCGCTGCACGGAATCGTCATAAGAAATCATGCCGCTCTCGGTAAACTCAAACAATACGGTAGAAGGCTGGATGCCAAATTCCTCAATCGACGACATAATTTCCGTCACCACGTCCGATTTGCAGATTTGGATGAAAGACAGGTTGATATTAATGCGGAACTTAGGTATCAGCCTCTGCCACTCCATGGACTGGCGCATCGCCGTACGGTATACCCACTCCCCGACCGGGATAATGAGGCCGCTTTCTTCTAAGATGGGGATGAACATACCCGGGGAAAGCATCCCATATTCCTTGGAGGAGAAACGAAGCAAGGCTTCCGCCCCTACCACCTGCTCGGTCTTTGCGGACACAATGGGCTGATAATGCACCTCAAAACCCTCAAAACCATGGTTCACGCTATAGCGAAGCTTCTCCTGTATCTTAATTTCCTTAAGGTAAGCCTGGTAATCTTCATCCGAAAAAATATACGAACAGTTCTTGCCGTTCTTCTTGGCAACGCCGAGGGCAAATTCCGAATACGTGCTCAAACGTTCATAATTTACCTCATCATAGAAAAATCCCACCACGCCCGCAGAAATGGTATAGAAATTCTGATACCCCTGCTCTTTGCGTTTTTCCTCGATGAGGATTCTCGTCCTGTGGTATTTTTTCCTTGCCTTCTGCTCATCTTCCTCATCTATGAGCATCACAAATTCATCGCCGTCCACCCGGTAACAGCGGATGCCTTCCGCTGCCTGCTGCATGCACTCCGCAATCATTTTCAGCACAACGTCGCCGGTGTCCATGCCGTAGCGCTCATTGATTTCCTTAAAATTATCCACCCCAATGCGCAAAAGGATGCCCTTTTTCCTGCCACGGACTTTTTTCAAACGCCCAAAATCAAGCTGAAGCTGGCGTTCCGCAAAAAGCCCTGTCACATTGTCCGCCTTGCGCTTGCTGCCAATCTCCGTAACCCTGCCGATTAAAAGCTTCGTCTGCTCTAGCTTCGTACTGTCCTGGATTACCACGCCGCGGCAGCTTATCCAGACAATCTTGCCGTCCCTGTCCACCCAGCGGTATTCCAAATCATGCTCTATGCTCTCCCCGCTCTTTAACCTTTTAAGGTCTTCCAAAAGCGCAGGCATATCCTCCGGATAGACTATTTTCTCCAGCTCCGCCCCGGCATTTGAAAAAAAATTGCCCGGTAAATCAAATTTTTCCAATACCCGCTCCGAAATGCTGTACTCATCCTTGTCCAAATCAAACAAAAACAGATAATCATCTGTACATCTGGCAAATACCTTCATAATATCTGCAAATTCTTCTTTTCCCACCAGATTAATCGCTGTTGTCTTTCCCATAAAAACCCTTTCTTATCTTCCCTTCCCTAGACCTGCATCCACTCCTATTTCTAATCCAAGAATGCCTCTGGCGTTCTTGCGGCGGCGTGCGAGCCAGCTTTGCTGACAATATTCCTATCTGATATAATTGTAGCACTTTTTCACTGCATTTCAACAAAATATGCATTTTTCCTTTTATTTTTGGTCTTTTTTGTTAATTTTGCATAATTTTTGCATCTTTTTATCTCATTATCGTTCGTGCATCTTTCAAGGCTTAACGCGTCTCGTGCGTCTTTCAAGGCTTAAGGCGCCCCGTCCTTTCATGCGCGCTTTCACCAAGCAAAGCCGCTGCTTCCCTCCCCGCCTCCACTAGGTCCCTGCAAACCCGCGTACAACACGACAGCGCCTCAGGGGAAGGCTCAATTAAATCCGGCACCATGATTGTGGCACAGCCCGCGGCATACCCCGCTTTCACCCCGTTTTCACTATCTTCAAACACAAAACATTCCTGCGGCCTGCATCCCAGCCGGCTGGCGGCAAGCAGGAAAATATCGGGCGCAGGCTTTCCGTGCCCTACCTGCGTCCCACTGACAACCTCAGAAAAATAACCCCGCAGACCAGCTTTTTGCAAATTGGCCTCAATCTGTTCTGCAAGGCTGCTGCTGGCAACTGCTATGGGAATCCCCTTGCCTTTGAAAAACCCTAATATTTCCCGCACCCCTTCTTTTACCGGGACATGTTCCGATAATTTCCTGCGGATTCTGCCCATGCACTCTTGTGCAAGGACGGTGCCATCCGCAACGTGGTAATACGTTTCAATCACTTGGTGCATATGCGCCCCGCTGGTCCCGGAAATCGACCGCAAAAACCCGCCGCCAAGCTCTATCCCCCGCTCCTTTGCTATTTCATGCCACGTCTGCTGATAAATCCGCTCCGTATCAAACAAGACGCCGTCCATGTCAAAAATCGCCCCTGTATATACCATGGTTTCTTCCCTCCTAAAGTTTTGAGAACAAAGCGGACAAGTCCGCATCATCTCCCTAAATCCCTCATTCATGAGGGCGCTGGACATCCAGCGGATGTCCGCTTAGCGCGGACCGAAGCGAAGCGTAGACCTTGAACGATTTACTGCGCCGAGCACAATTGCGAAGCAATATTTTCCTCTTGTGCGAATGCGCATATTATTTTTTTCTTATAGGAAAGACACTTTCACGCTTTAGCGTGACAAGGTATTTCCTATAAGAGAACAGAGTTAGGAAAAGCACTTTCACGCTTTAGCGTGGCAAGGCCTTCCCTATTAAGAAGACAAACGCCTGCGCATCCACAAAAACGCCGTCACACAAACCAATACCGAGAGCAGCGAGCCTCCCGGCGCGGCAAGGCCCATGGGAAACAATGTATCCGTAAAATATGCCGAAGCCAGGAAAGCGCCAGGGATGCGCACGCAGACAATGGACAGGAAATTATGCAAAAAAGAAATCCCCGACATGCCGTAAGCGCAGAAATATCCACTGAATGAAAAATGGACCCCCGCAAAGATACAGTCCCAAATATATCCTTTCAGATACTGGCCGCCCAGCAAAATAACCGCCGCGTCTTCCGTGAACATCCCCACAATGGGGGCGGCGATAAACTGTACCGCCACGGACACCACAAGGCCATAGCCCACCGTTATGAAAATGGCATAACGCAAGGCAAGCGCCGCGCGACCATGCTTCCCGGCCCCTATATTCTGCGCCGAAAGGGCGGAAACTGTAGATAACATCGTGGAGGGCACCAAAAACACCACCCCGATTACCTTTTCCACAATCCCCACCGCCGCCGCGTCGTTCAGCCCCCTGCGGTTGGCAATCACCGTAATCACGATAAACGCAACCTGGATAAAACCATCCTGCAGCGCCACCGGGACGCCAATTTTAAGCATCTGCCCCATCGTCTCCCTTTGCGGCTTAAAATTCTCCCTTTTCAGGCTGATACCTGTTTTTTTCCTTAGGACCACAGCCAGCGCCAACAGCACGCTGACGGTCTGGGATATGGTGGTGCCGAGCGCCGCGCCTGCCGTGCCCATCCCAAACATGCCGATAAACAAATAATCCAGCGCTATATTTGCCCCGCACGACACAGCAATGAAATACATAGGGCTTTTGGAATCGCCAAGCCCCCGGAATATGGCGCTTATAATATTGTATGCCGTAATAAAAGGGATGCCGATAAAACAAATCGTAAGGTAAGTTACAGCGCCGGCCACCGCCTCCTTTGGCGTAGACATCAGGGACACAATCTGCCCAACCAGCCCCAAAAGCGCCGCCATACACGCGACGGACACCCCCATAAAAAGCGTAACCGTGTTCCCGATCGCCGCCATGGCATCTCCCTGCCGCTTTGCCCCTACCGCCTTGCCAATGCTTACGGTAGAGCCCATGGCAAGCCCTACAACCATCACCGTCAGCATATGCATAACCTGGCTGCCGATAGAAACCGCCGTAATATCGCCCACCCCGTCAAACTGCCCGATGATAAACAAATCCGCCATCCCATATAATGTCTGTAAAAAATAAGACAAGAGATACGGCAGCGAGAAATATGCGATATTTCGCAATACGCTGCCCGATGTTAAATCCTTTTCCATAATCTCATCCTTCGCCAATTATCATTCAGGGAACCCTTGCTTCTTTGGACGTCCCGCCAAAGCAAATTGAATGGCCGCTATAAGGGCAATGCCCGCTGCCGCCGCAACAAATGTCGCCGCGTAAAACGCAGGTGTGCTAGGTTCCATCCAGGAAAATGCAGGCGTTTTCACACGGAGCACAGCCATCAGGTTCGCCCCCATATGCGCAAGGAGCGCGCCATAGAAATGCCCGGCTTTCTCCATAAACCAGGCCAGAAGGACGCCAAGGATGGCGGCATAGACAAACTGCACCAGGTTCATATGGATTACGCCAAACAAAAGCGCCGACAATACCATGGCAAGCGCCCGGCTTTGACGTTCCCGCTTCCTGCCCCGGCTGCCCTTTTCCCCATTGTCCAATATCATCAAATCGCAAAGCCTGCCATAGACCACGCCCCGGTATAATAGTTCCTCCAAAAACGGGGTCAACAGGCAGGCGCTTAAAAGCTCTAGGTAAATTCCGCCTGAAAAGAGGTATTGGCTGGCTTCCTGATAGCCCTGGGAAATATCATTAAGCCCGCTCAGTATAAGCAGGTTGTTAAGGGAAAACCCGACCGCCGCCCCGGCGAGGAACATCAGGCTGCCGTTTAATGTCCGCACCGCCATAGATTTCCCGGCGAGCAGCAGGTCCATATGCTCCCAGAATACCGTAGGCTCATTTTTATCTTTCTGGTAATAGCGTGCAATAAACGGGACCGTCACCGCCACCGACGCCGTCTGCAGCGACATATACTGCTCTTTGGGGTCCGCCCCTAGAAATACCGCCAACATAGTAAACAGCGACATACTTAAGTTTGTCGCCACAAAATATACGAAAACCGGATAAATAATATGGAATGACTTAAAAATCGGGCTGTTTTGTCTGTCTCTCGGATTCATATTCCTCTTTCTCCTCTTCTGGCTTATCCAGCACCTCTTCCCCGCTGGTTTCATCCTCAATTTGTAGCTGCACCTGCCTTAGCTTGGCATCCTGGGCAATTGCACGCATAATCCGGTTGATATCCTCCGGGGAAAACATGTCAATCGCCTTCACCAAATCATCTATGTTCTCCCTGTTAAATACCAGGCATCCGCCTCCCTCAAGGCCGACCGTAATGCAGTTCTTAAGGTTTGAGACGTCTCCCAGGCATAAACGGTTGTTTTCATAATCACAGCGAAATTCCACGCCCTTGTATTTTACGATGCCATTTTCATCCGCCATCAGGGAGTAAGGAGCGCGTTTCCCTTTTCCCAGCAGCTTCTGAATCGCTTCCTCGGCCACCATATCGTCTATGGTATCCTTGATATCCGGCTGTTCCATTTCACCGGACGCCCCAATATCCATACTGTCTATCTTCATAAAACGCATCGTGCGGAAACTCCCATTATCCATCAGCACACGTTCCTCGAATTGCTTATCTTTGTTATTGCCAACTCCCAAAATATAAGACTCGCGCTGCCCCTTCTGCTTTTCGAACGCTTCTTTCTCGCGCTCTTTTAAATCCGCCTTATATTCCTCAATGGCGTTATCCACTTTACCTAAAAGCTGGTCCCACTCTTTCTCTGAAAACTCGCCGATGGTTTTTGGCTTCCCATCCGGCGCCTTATCCTCCGGCTTCATCCTAGCCGCATAATCGGCAACTGCCTGCGAAAAATATCCATCCCCATAACTTCCTGCGCTCTGTAATCTGTTTGTCATAGCCTCTCCTTTCAAATTTCCCAAAAAAGGGCACTCATTTCCATAGAAACAAGCGCCCTCCGTAGCTGATAATTATATCGGCAATTAATTGGAAAAACTAACCCTGCTTCTTACTGTTTACAGATTCATCCGCCCCAACAACTTCTTACCGTTTACAGGTCCATCCGCTCTAAAAGCTTCCTGCGCTTCTCATCAAATAAAAGTTCCTTGTTATAACGGTAATAACGCTCGCACTCACACTCTTGAAGGAAGCTGACGCTGTATGGGTTAGAATTTAATTCCGTAATAAACATTACCATCTCCTGTCTGTTCCCAAACGCGCCTTCAAGGAAATCAAACGCATATTCTACAATTTGCAAAGCATCCCGCTGCCCGTTCTCAAAAGCCTCCCTCTCCTGCTCAAACCACTCTTTCACACGTCCAAAGCCCTCACCCAAACCGTGAATATCACCAAGCTTCAACACTTGCAGGATACGCTCTAGGGAATCCATGACCCGTCGATAAGTTTTCTCTTCCTCATGCCCTATAAGTTCTGCTTTTTTCCTATTTTTATAATCAACATTAAATTTATTTATTATATTTTGGAAAAGCTGCTGCCCATCCAGGCCCTGGATTTTAGATTCTGTTGATTCTTTGTACTCTAAGAGCAGCGCAAACATCATCTCCATGTAACGTTGGGTCCGCACCGACGATTTTAACGCTTCATTGACTTTAGAGATAAGGAGCCCCAGCACACTCAGGCGTTCGTCAAAAGAAGCATGGGCAACTTTTTTTAATAAAACCTCGCCTGGCCTGCCCTTTAGGATTTCCTCAATCTGGTAATCCGTGCGGTACTTATAATACAGCTCTAAGTAGTTCGCAAAATCCTTGGCTATCCTGGGGAACTGGATATACTGCACCACAACCTCCCGGTCCACTGCTTTGCCAAGCCTCTCATATATCTTTATCAGGTCCGAGAGGTCTTCCCAGCCCCTGGGGGTGGCAAAGTTCCTGCCGTCCACCGTCGTCTCCATCTGGTAGAAATTCTGCTTCCTCGTATTAAGGTAGGAAATGACCGCCCCATGTAGGCCTTGCTGGTAAGCATACTCTTTCCAAACCTCGAAATCAGCCTCCACTTCTATCTTCTTCACCCTGTCCATGGTAACGACGTCAAACTCCCGCACCGATTTATTATATTCCGGCGGGTTCCCTGCCGCAATAATCACCCACCCCTGCGGGATCTTATGGTTGCCAAATGATTTGCACTGCAAAAACTGCAGCATCGCCGGGGCCAATGTCTCTGACACACAATTAATCTCATCAAGGAATAAAATACCCTCATGCAGCCCGGTCTGCTCCATCTTCTCATAGACAGCCGCCACGATTTCACTCATCGTATATTCCGTGGCTGCAAACTCCTGCCCGCCATACTGCTTCCTGGAAATGAACGGAAGCCCAATGGCGCTCTGCCGCGTATGGTGCGTGATCGTGTAAGACACCAAGCCAATTTTGCACTCCTTGGATATCTGCTCCATAATCTGCGTCTTGCCAATCCCCGGCGAGCCAAGCAGAAAAATGGGGCGCTGGCGAATGGCCGGAATCTCATACTCCCCATACTCATCCTTAAGCAGATAGGCTTCGATGGTATTCTTTATCTCTTCTTTCGTCCGTTTTATATCCATGCAATCACCTCCAAATTTGCCTAAGCCCTGGCAAGGGGGATGAAAGGACGCCGTTTCCTCAAAGCAAGGGCATCACAAGAAATCACTTTCCCCCAACACCAGTTTAATCGCCCAGGGCGGCACATCCACATCCTGAAAATCCTCACGGAAAAACACAAACGCCGTATCATACGGCGGCTTCTTCAAGGGAAACGTCCCATAGCCGTCCGTAAAATAGATTAACCCCCGCAGCTTATGGAAGGATTTCCTGGCAAGCAGCGCATTTACATAAGAAAACGCCGGGCGAAAATCCGTCCCGCCCATGCCCTGCACCGTAAAATGTTCCATATATTCCTGCAATTGCCTGCTATCTTTTACCACAACATCTGACTGCACCCGCTCGTCGCATTGGATGATATGCACGCAGAATTTACGGGTAAAGGATTCCGATTGGCTCAAAATGCTGTAAGTCTCCTCTAAAAATTTGCGCACAAGCGCCTCCTTGCAGGACATAGAAGTGTCAATGACAATCACAAAATCCTCAATCTTTTTGACCTCCCTGGTCTCCAAATGCTCAATCAGGGGCATATTGCCGTACAATTCCATGCCATAATGATAAAATATATAGTCAAAACTGTCTAAGTCCACCTGCATCTCCTCTTTTAAGACACAGAATTTCTTAAGGAACGCTCGGTAATCGTACCTTTGCCGGTTCTCCACACGCAACTGCTCCCTCAGCCCCTTAGAATCTTCTGCCGCTTCCTTGGAAAAAGTCTCAAGTTCCGTCTCCATCTTCTCCCTGATATCCTGCCAACGGTCCTGGCATGCCATAGGCAGCGGCCTGCCTTTCTCTTCCTGCTCCCACAAAAAATGTTCATCCACCGTAAATTCCTGCACCATGCGCGCCACGACGCGCATGTCAAGCCCGGCGTTTTTAAGCAGGACGAAATTCCCTTCCGCGTTGAGCGTCGGCGCTTTCTTGCCCAACCCTTGGTAAACAGCACGGCGATATGGCTTGGAAGGAGCCCTAAGGCATCGGTGGGGCAGGCTGTCAATCACAGATTCCACCGCGATATCACAGGCAAGCCCCCAAAGCTGCCTGTCCCCCTCCCCCCGTGGATTCCAGACATGCCCGAACAGGCAGTGGAAAATACTGTGGAGGTAACAGCGGTTCACGAATACCTTGCCCAGGCGGTACTGTCCCATAAGATATTCCAGGTTATATTTTAATACGTCGCCGTCCGTCGCCGTGCGCCCAAGCCCCATGGAAGGCTCTGGCCGCAGGCCGTAAAGCGCAACGTCCAAAAACCGCATATTCAGGTAAAGCTCATTCCGGCAATCCGCCAATATTTCGCTGCAGATCTCTGTTTTGTTTATTAACTGCTCCTCAAACATGCCTTATCCCTTCTTCCATACCGCCTCACGCCTAAGCCGCGCACCTCTACAGGCAAAATCTCTTTTCTTTCCCGGGGAACCTTCGGCGCTTCGCATCCATTAACATGCTGACCGCCTCTGCATCCCCCTGCCGCTTCGCCTCCTCAAGGAGCACGTCCATCTGGTCTTTCGCAGAGATAAACTTCTGGGACAGCCAGCAAAAATCATCCATCATTTCCTGCTTCAAAAGGTAAGACGCCGCTTCCGGCAGATGCCCCGACAGCCAGCAGGCATATTCCCCTCTCGCTTCCTCACTCAGCAGCAACGGATAAGAAAGCCTTGATATTGCAATTTCTATCAAAACATTTAAATCTATATTATATTTCCCCGTGGCAAAAACCCGGTCATATTCCTCAAATATTACCTGCGTGCCGCGAAATGCGTTGCGGTACTGGATTCCCATCCCATGCGTTTGGGTGGAAATAATCCTCGCGGGCGTGTTTTCCACCGCCTCCTCAAAAAATTCCGGGTACACCAAGCGGCAGGACAGCTCCCATTCCTCCGCGGCTTTACCCTTAGCCCCCTGCTTTTGCGTGGTCTGTTTTGCAGGCTCTTGCCCATCCCCTGGCGATTGCGCCAACCGGTAACACTCCACCATTACCTTTTGCTTCAAATCCTGTAAAACCTCCCTAAGGCAGGAACCCCCCGCAAGCTGGCGCACCTTGAGGCAGCATAAACCCCCGCAGCCCGTAAACGCGCCAGCCCCTATGAAAGCAATATTGCTGTAGAACGACAGCTTGCGAAGCCTGAGGCAGTTATAAAAAATATAACGCCCCAGCCTTCTGATTGTGCGGGGCAGATATAGCTCTTCGAGGCAGTCCCCGCAGATGCAGGGAAAGCCGCTGGCATTTTCAGGCTCCCTCTCCATCTCCCCGGCAAAGGCATAATCGCACACCTCCGTCACCAACATGCCGTCTATCTGTTCCGGTATCGCCACGACCCCGCTTGCACCGTAACAGCGCAAAATACAAATCCCATTATCCCTGACTTCATATGCAAAATACCCTTCCGCCATTCCAAAACCTGCCCTTATGACTTATTTTCCCGAAACGCTTTCCCTATGCGCAGCGTCCCATGCATACCGCTAAAGCTCCTCCAACATCTGGCTTACCGTCTTCCCCGACAATGGATGCCGCAGGTATGGCGCAAGCTCCGCCAATGGCAGAAGCACAAAATCCCGGTTCTGCATATCCACATGGGGTATCTTTAACATTTCTGTATCTACGACACAGCCATCATAGAAGATGATGTCTAAATCCAACGTCCTGGGACCCCAATGCACATCCCTCTTGCGCTTTGCCTGGCGCTCCGCCTCGTGCAGCGTTTCCAGCAGCTCCATCGGTGACAATAACGTGCGCAATTCAATCATGCCGTTAAGGAAATCTGGCTGCTCGCTGACGCCATAAGGCTTCGTCTCAATCAGCTTTGAGACACGCTCCACCACGCAGTCCTCCTTAGCGTCCAACGCCTCAATCCCTTGCCTGATATACGCCTCCCTGTCGCCAAGGTTCGAGCCAACCGCAACATAACTGCGGTGCCAGCCGCGCACAACCTCCACAGAGACGGCGTCCAATGGAAGGCCGATTGGCGCCCAGGGCTTCGACACCTCCAAGGATATTTTCTGCATGGACGGAAACCGCAAAAGCGCTGCCCTAGCCATCTGCTCCGCCGCGGCCTCTATAAGCCCAAATGTATGTTCCGTCATATAACCAGCCATGAAATGGGAAACTTCCCCATAATGGATAGATTTTTTTAAATCATCTTTTAATCCTGCTTCCCTGGTATCAACATATAAAGTGGCATTAATAATAAATTTCTGTCCAAGGCGGTTTTCTTCCGGGATTACGCCATGCCTGCCAAAAACTTCCAGATTTCTAATATGAATCTTATCCAATTCCCACTCTCCCATGCCTTCCCAGTCCTTCCTATATAAATTTCCCTTGCCATAGGCTTCCCTATTCCATATGCTTTTCCCTTGCCATAGGCTTCCCTGCCATGGGCTTCCCTTGCCATAGGCTTCCCTATTCCATATGCTTTTCCCTTGCCATGGGCTTCCCTTGCCATAGGCTTTTCCCTTGCCATGGGCGTCCCTATGCCATAGGCTCTTTCCTATGCCAAATACTTTTTCATGCCATAGATGGCCTGCGCCATCTTTATGGCACGCTTATTCTCCAGCACATCATGGACCCGCACAAACGCGCAGCCTGCCGCCACGCCCAAAACAGTCGTCACCAACGTCCCCTCCAGGCGCTCCGTAACCGGAAGGTCCAAGGTTATGCCAATCACCGATTTGCGCGACGCCCCCAACAGGAGCGGGAACCCCAATTCCCTCAATTCCCCCAGCCTGTAGATTATTTCCAGGTTCTGTTCGTACGTTTTCCCAAACCCAACGCCGGGGTCTAAGAGAATCTTGTCCTTGGCTATGCCTGCATTGCGGGCAATCGCCAAAGCCTCACCAAGCTCTGCTTTCACATCCTCCATAAAATTATGGTACTCTGTATTGTCCCGGTTATGCATCAGGCAGCATGGCACGCCAGAAGAGGCAATCACTTTCGCCATTTCCGCGTCATATTTCAGCCCCCAAATATCATTTACCATATCTGCTCCTGCCTGTAAGGCTGCCTTTGCAACCTTGCCCTTGTATGTGTCAATGGACACCGGGATATCTATCCTGTCTTTGATGCGCTGGATAATCTGCGCGGTCCTTTGGATCTCTTCCTCTTCTGAAATCTTCTGATATCCAGGCCTTGTGGATTCCCCACCAACGTCAATCAAATCAACGCCCTGCCCAACCATGCGCTCCGCCTGCCTAAGCGCCGCGTCTGCGCTGTTGTATCTGCCGCCATCCGAAAAAGAGTCCGGCGTCACATTTAAGATACCCATGACATAGGTGCGCTCCGATACCCGAAACGTCCGGTTCCCAATCCGCATCTGCGCAATTTGGCTATGCATATCCCTGCCGCCTCCTTTTCCTCAAAAATTGAATATGCCCACGGAACAAAGTGCAGTCACGCAGTGACATCTTCCCTTCGCAGCCATCAACGTCCCATCATCCTCCAAAATTCTTCCTGCAAATGCTGTTCCTGCCCAAAGCGCCCGCGCGTAACCACTGTCAGCGTCTGCGCCCCAGGCTTTTTCACCCCGCGCATTGTCATGCACATATGCTCCGCCTCCAGCGCCACCATAACGCCCTGGGGCCTTAAACACTCCATCAGTGCGTCGGCAACCTGCGCGGTCAGCCGTTCCTGGATCTGAGGGCGGCGAGCATAGACTTCCACCGTCCTTGCCAGCTTGCTCAAGCCCACCACCTCGCCGTCCGGCAAATAAGCCACATGCGCTTTCCCAAAAAAAGGCAATAGATGGTGCTCACATATAGAATAGAAAACAATATCTTTCTCCAAGACAATCCCGCTGCCCGCAGCCTGGAATGTCTTGCCAAGGGCTTCCACAGGCGTCTGCCCCATCCCCGCAAAAATCTCCTCATACATGCGGGCAATCCTCTCGGGCGTCTCCTTCAAACCCTCCCTAGAGCAATCCTCCCCGATCCCCTCTAATAGGAGGGTAATTGCCTGCCTGATTTTTTCTTTATCTATCATGTCATCTCCTTTTACAGTCCCATCATCTATTCCTGACAGCTTCCCTCAGCTCCCCCAGATAGGACAGGGAGCCAAAAGCCAATATCAGCGACTCACCCTGCCTGGCGTCTGAAACTGCCATATCTACCGCCTGCGCCACTGTCGTGCAATAAGAAACGCAGGCATGATAATTTGCCGCTTCCCTCGCCAAAGCTTGTCCGTCCATTGCCCTGGGGCTGCTTGGCGTAACTGTATAGACTTTCCAAGCCAGCGGAAGCATAATTTCCAGCATTTCTCCATGCGCTTTATCTGCAAGCACTCCTATTATATAAATTATTTTGTGATTTGTAAAACCCCTTTTCAAAGTTTTCGCTAATTTTTTCGCCGCGTCCGCATTATGGGCGCCGTCCATGATAAACAAGGGCTTTTGGCAAAGCACGGAAAACCTCCCTTCCCACCGCGCCTTAGAAAGCCCTGTAAGGACTGCCTCATCACTGATGTCGAACCCACAGGAGCGCAAGGCATTCACCGTCTCAATCGCGCAGACAGCGTTCTCAACCTGGTATTCCCCTGCCAGGGAAAGGCTTATTTCATGGTAATTACCCTTCCCGTAAGCCCCTTCCTCTGCAAAGCCCCTCAGCGGATACGTGAAATGCTGCCGCATTTCATTGCGATAAGCCGATTGACGGATGTTGCAGGCCCTCCTGGCGTCGCTGTATGTCAAAGACGCATGTTTCTCCCTGCACGACTCCTCTATAACCTCGCAAACCTCCTGCTGCCCCGGCTTTACCGCCACGACCCGCCCCCCCTCTTTAATAATCCCTGCCTTTGCGCGGGCTATCTGCACAAGGTCATCCCCCAGGAACTTCATATGGTCTAAGCTGATAGATGTAAGCACGCTTACCAGAGGATGCGCAATAACGTTCGTAGCGTCCCCCTCTCCACCCATCCCAGCCTCTAAGACCACTACCTGGCATTTTTGGCGGTAAAAATAAAGCAACGCCGCTGCCGTCTCCACCTCAAACACCGTGGGGCGCCGCCTGCCCTTTGCTGCCATCCTGCCACACGCCTGCCTTACTTTGGTAAACACCTCCGTCAATTCCTGGGAAGTGATATATTCCCCGTCTGCCTGATATTGCTCTTTCTTAGAAAACACCGCCGGGGATGTATAGCGCCCCACACGAATCCCAGCCTGCCTAAGGACCGACGATACCATCGCGCATACAGAGCCTTTGCCATTGGTCCCTGCCACATGCACGACCTTCAAAGAATCCTGTATGTCCCCAAGCTCCGCCAGCAATCCCCTCATGCTTTCCAGCCCCAGGACAATGCCGCTTCCTGCAATCTGCCTTAAATATTCCCATACTTCCTGCTCCGATTTCACGTTCCCTCCTTGATGCCTGCCATCCTACCCTCAAAAAGCCCTGTGCAAGTTCCCCTGCACAGAGCTTCCTATCTTCCTTATTCTGTTACTGTCCATAACGCCGCCTGGCACAACGAAAATTACCTAAATATACGTTCTAGGCTAGGGCGTCTGTCACAATGCCCTTGATATCCTCTGCCAACAATTTCTGTTCCTCTAAGATCTTTTCTGTATTCCTGGCAATATCCTGCTGCCTGCTCAGCAATTCGCTGACGTCAATATTGTCGTTAGGCAGGTTCGCCTGCTTTGCCCTTTTCTTACTTTCCTCAAGCTCCTCTTCCACCTTCTGCATCTGTTTCTCACGCTCAGCGCGGGCTTCCTCAAGCTCGGCCTCTTCCTTCGCCTTCTCTTCCTTGGCTTCCTTCGCCTCTTCTACAACCTCGTCTATATCCTCATCAATCTTATCAATCGCCTCATCCTTCAACATGCCGACAATCTCGTCGCTGGCTGCTTTTAGCATGACGTCTTTGGACTTCTCTGCGTCCACCATGCCATGGTGCTTGAGGACTTCCTGTTTAATGCCTTTAATGCCTTTGGTAGCCGCCCCGATCATATCATGGGCCTCCCTGCGCTGCTTCGCCCAGTGGGAAGCCTCCTCGTTCAGCTCTGAGAGGCGCATCTTATACTCCTCATCGTCCTGATCCGCATACATCCCCCCCAGCTCTTCCTTCTGCTTGTCAATCTCTGCAAGATGCTCCGCTGCCTCCTCTGCCGCTGCCTTGCTGGTCTTTATCGTATCGCGGCATTCGTCTAACATCTCGTCAATCTGGCCGTCTGACTTAAACTGGCTCTTAATGAACTCCATCGCGTCTTCCATGGCCTTTTTCTTCTTCTGCTCAATCGGGTCCTGAAGGAGGTTCAAATCCGCTCCCTTGACAGCGCCGTCTTTTACCTTGCCTTTTGCCTGCGCCTCCTGCTGCGCCGCATCCTTATTCTCTACCTGCCCCCTGTTGTTCGTGCTGACAACCGTATCCGTACTCGCCAAATTATTTATCTTCATAATCCTGCTCCTTCCATGGACAAATTTCTTATAATAAATATCGGCCCCTGCCGCCTTTTCTTTAGCGTTTGGCGCCAACAGCCCATTTTCAGGTGTGAACAGCCGACATTGCCCCAAAACCCCTTTCTAACTGTCTTCCTTATTCCCGATCCCCTCCATGCCCCGGCGGTAATCCATATGGGAAATCACCATCAAGGCAATCTTAAACAACATGGCGTCATCAAACCTGCGTATATCAAGGCCCAAAGCTTTCTCGATTCGTTCCAGGCGGTATACCAGCGTGTTGCGGTGCACATAGAGCTGCCTTGCCGTCTCGGAGACGTTAAGGTTATTGTCAAAGAATTTATGGATGGTCATCATCGTTTCCTCGTCAAAGGCGTCCGGGCGCCTGTCGCCAAACACTTCTTGCAAGAACATCTCGCATAGTTCCTGCGGCAATTGGTAGATTAACCTCCCAATCCCCAGGTTCCCATAGGAAACAACATCCTTTTCCATATAAAATATCTTTCCCACTTCCAATGCCAATTTTGCTTCCTCATAGGAACGGGCAATCTCCGGCAGCAAACCTACCCTGCTGCCATAACCTACCCTTACCTTTACCATCACCTCAGCCTGAAGGTTGTCCGCCAGCATTTTCGCCAGTTCCATCCATTCTTCTTCCACGCCTAGGTCCCTGACGTCTTTCACCAAAACGACAGATTTCTCATCTACCTCCACCACAAAATCCCTGGCTGTGTTGGCAAAAAGGTTCCTCACCGTCTCAAGCACCGCGTCATCCTTTTTCCCAGACACCTCAATGACAAACACCATGCGCTGCGCCGCCTCTATATGCAGTTTTTTTGCCTTGTTATAGATATCCGCCGCCAGCATATTGCCCAGCAAAACGGCCTGGATAAAGCTGCCTTTGTCAAACTGCTCCCTGTAAGCGTTTACCATATTGCGTATCTGGCAGACAGCAAGCCTCCCTATCATGTAAGCTTCCTCGCCGCCAGCAAATGCCAGCAGGATATACTCCAGCTCGCCTTCCAGGATAACCTTAAAGAAGTGGTGCCCAAAGAGCATCTGGCTCTCCGCCATAGAGCCTGCAAACTGGAAGACTGCCTCCGCTAAGCCCTCCCCTGGCTCATATGTACATGCCAGCAGCCTGCCCTTGTCACTGTAAAGGGCTAAATCAATCCTTGATATCTCCTTAATTTCCTCCAAAGCATGTTTTAATTTATGGTTTGATAACATGATACCTCCAAAAAAACGGAAGCAGCGCATCCCTGCACCGCTTCCATTTGCACTATGCCATTATTTTAACCAATTAGTGGGTAATTGTCAATTCCGTTTCTTTGTCAAACACATGGATCTTCTCAATGTCCATCGCCAACTTAATCGAATCGCCAATACGCGCCGGGGTCCTGGAATCAACTTTTGCCGTCATATTGGAGCCATTGATATTGTAGTATAAGAGCACTTCAGAGCCAAGCAGCTCATACCCGGTTACCTTTGTGGTGAAAACGCCGTCTTTATGGGTCTCAAGGGCAATCTGGGAATCATCAATGTCCTCAGGGCGGATGCCAAGCACTACTGTCTTGCCATTGTATTTGCCGTCAATCAGCTTCTTAGCCTTCGCAGGCGGCAGGATAACAGCGTTATTGCCAAACTTGAGCGTAACCTTCTCACCTTCAACCTTGCAAGTTGCATCCAGGAAATTCATCTGCGGGGAGCCGATAAAACCGGCAACAAACAAATTATCCGGCTCATTGTATAATTTCTGGGGAGAATCCACCTGCTGGATAATGCCGTCCTTTAAGACAACAATCCTTGTCCCCAGCGTCATTGCCTCTACCTGGTCGTGCGTTACATAAATAATCGTCGCGCCCAGCCTCTGATGCAGGGAAGAAATCTCCGCACGCATCTGCACACGCAGCTTGGCGTCCAAGTTGGATAAAGGCTCATCCATGAGGAATACCTTTGGCTCACGCACAATGGCGCGCCCCATCGCCACACGCTGCCTCTGGCCACCGGACAAAGCCTTGGGCTTACGGTCTAATAATTTGTCCAAGTCAAGGATCTTTGCAGCATCTTCCACTTTCTTCTTAATCTCAGCCTTGGGGACCTTGCGCAGCTTCAAGCCGAACGCCATATTGTCAAATACGGTCATATGCGGGTACAAAGCGTAATTCTGGAATACCATCGCGATATCCCTGTCTTTCGGCTCCACGTCGTTGACACGTTTGCCGTCAATCATAAGGTCACCGGAGGAAATCTCCTCTAAGCCTGCCACCATACGCAGCGTCGTTGACTTGCCGCAGCCGGACGGTCCTACAAAAATGATAAACTCTTTGTCCTCAATCTCAAGGTTAAAATCCTTAACAGCCTCAAACCCATTTGGATATTTTTTCCCAATATGTTGTAATGATAAACTTGCCATTTTGCTGATTACCTCCTATGTTGTCTGCCTAGTGCCCTGCAGAATTTTTATGAGCTTATCATACCAAATTTGCCTATAAAATGCACCAGACAACCTCACAAAAACAGATATCTATTCTCGTCACATCCGACAAGAATAGATATTGCTATTTAAATTTTTCGTCAATCTGACGAAATTTCTCTTTCATTTTATACAAGTTGCTGCATAATTAAGCTGCCAGCAAAGGGAAGGCTATTCCCATTTAAATAAAATAATCCCAGCAATGCAGACTGCCATCCCCAGGGCCCTCCGCCACTCAAACGGCTGCTTGTCCACGCCAAACATGCCAAAAAGCTCAATCACATACGCCACAATTAGCTGTGAGACTACAATCAGCATCACTGCCTTTGCCGGTCCCAGCGACGCCATGCTTTTGATTACCGTTAAAGTAATGAACGCCCCGATCACCCCGCCCAGCAGCATATATTTAGGCTGTATCTCCAAAATCGCCGCAAAACTGCTGCGGTCCGCGAAAAACCAAGCGACAAGGCAGACCATTAGCGCCGAGAACTGTACCCAGCTCGTGCTGACCCACATACTGCTCCCCTTTGTCACCTCTGTGTTAAACACCCCTTGGACGCTCATCAACGCTCCCGACAATAATGCAATAAAAATTCCAATCATGGCTTCCTCCTAAACGCGTTCTATCGTAAACGACAATTATTTTTGTCGTTTGCTATATATACTAGGATAGCCAAAATTGGAATTATTATGCACAAACAGCCCCGAAATAGAGAATCCTTACAATACTTTCCTTAAGATCCCAACCATCTCGTCCACATGCTCTTTCTCAATCACCAAAGGCGGCACGAACCGCAGCACATTGCTGCCTGCCGTAATAAGGACCAGCCCCTGCCCCAACGCCTTTTTGCTGACTTCCCCCACCGGGACGGACAGCTCTAAGCCCTGCATCAAGCCTATGCCCCTCCTTGCCGTGATACATGCGTACTCTGACTTTAACTGCTCTAACTGCTCTTCCAAGTACCTGCCGATTGCCTTTACGTGCCCGGTAATTCCACGCTCCTTAAAAATATCAAGCGTTTTGCTGACCGCCGCGCCCACAAAAGGGTTGCCGCCATAGGTCGTGCCGTGGTCGCCAGGCTTTAAAGACGACTTTGCGACTTTCTCAGCCATCACAAAAGCCCCAACCGGGACCCCGCACCCCAACGCCTTTGCGCAGGTCATGATGTCTGGTTTGACGCCGTATCCCTGCCAGGCGAACATATTGCCCGTCCTTCCCATCCCGCACTGGATTTCGTCTAAGATGAGCAGGATGCCGCGCTCCTCGCAGATTTCCTTCACGCCGCCGAGGAATTCCTCCGTAGCAGGATATATCCCGCCCTCCCCCTGGACCGTTTCCATGATAATAGCGCATGTCTTATCATTTACCAATGCCCTTACGCTGCCCAGGTCATTATAATTTGCAAACTTCACAATGCCAGGCAATGGCTCAAACGGCTCCCTGTAATGCGCATTCCCTGTGACCGAAAGCGCGCCTAGGCTTCTGCCGTGGAACGAATGGTCCATGGCGATGATTTCATGGTCAGTGCGTTTGTCCTTATCATAAGCATATTTCTTCGCCGCTTTCAGGGTGCCTTCTATCGCCTCCGCGCCGCTGTTGGTAAAAAACACGCGGTCCATGCCCGACGCCTCGCAGAGCTTTTTGGCCGCCTCAGCAATCGGCTGGTTATAATACAGGTTGGAAGTGTGGAGCAGCTTATCGATCTGCCCCTTCAACGCCTGGTTGTACTCCTCATCCCCATACCCCAAAGCCATCACGGCAATCCCAGCCGCAAAATCAAGGTATCTCTTTCCTTCCATGTCATAGAGGTATACGCCCTCCCCATGGTCAAATACTGTCGGGTAACGGTTATATGTATGTAAAATATGGCTCTCCGCCTGATCTATCAAACTATTTTCGTTCATTTTATCTCACTCCTTCTTATTTGCCCTGGGAAAACCGTTCCTCACTGTCCCCGATAATCGCCGTGCCGATACCTTTGTTGGTGAAAATCTCCAACAGCAGGCAATGTGGGATGCGCCCGTCCAAAATATGCACCCTGGAAACGCCGTCCGCAATCGCCTCTATGCAGTTATTGAGCTTGGGCAGCATGCCGCCGCCAATCGTCCCGCTGCCAATCAGCCCATGCGCCTCCGATACGGACAATTCAGAAATCAGGGAGGATTTATCCTCCGGGTCTTTGTATACGCCCTCCACGTCAGTCAAAAACGCCAGCTTTTCCGCATTGACCGCCCGGGCAATGGCGCAAGCCGCATCATCGGCATTGATGTTATATGTCTCAAATTTATCATCCAGGCCAATCGGGCAGACAATCGGCAGGAAGTCCTTTTCCAGCAAATCATAGAGCACCTTGGCATTGACTTCTTTGACGTCCCCCACATAACCAATATCCTGCCCCTGTGAATATTTCTTATCCACTTTCAGCAGCCCGCCATCCTTGCCGCTGACGCCTATGGCGTTGACGCCCAATCCCTGCACCATCTGTACCAAAGACTTATTCACCTTGCCAAGGACCATCTCCGCAATTTCCATCGTCGCCCCGTCTGTCTTGCGCAGCCCATTGACAAATTCCGGCTCCATGCCGATTTTGCCTACCCACTTGCTGATTTCCTTGCCGCCGCCGTGCACGATAATCGGCTTAAACCCTACCAGCTTCAAAAGCGTCACATCTTTGATGACGTCCATTTTCAGCTCATCATCCACCATCGCGCTGCCGCCATATTTAACGACTATTATTTTGCGGTTAAACCGCTGGATATATGGAAGCGCCTCAATCAGCACTTCCGCTTTCTGTAAGATTTCCTGCATATTCTTCTCTGCCATATTCCTGTCCTCTTTCCTTATATCTTGCCGATTGCCGCCATATCCCTTGCCAACTTCCCATACGGCGTCTTTCACCCTGCGCCAGCTCGCCCTGCCTGCATTTTCGCAACAGTTCAGGAGCGGTAATCTGCATTGATTGTCACGTATTCATGCGTCAGGTCGCAGCCCCAGGCTGTCGCCCCTTGATCCCCCATCTTCATATCTACCAGCACCGTCACTTCCTCTTGTGACAAAATCTTCGTCGCCTCTTCCTCACTGTAGCCTGTTGCAGCGCCATCCTTGTAAATCTGGACCTTGCCGCCTTTGCTCTCAAAATATAATTCTATTTTTTCCGGCTCAAACGCTACGCCTGAATATCCCAAAGCGCATAAGATCCTGCCCCAATTGGCGTCATGCCCATAAATGGCAGCTTTTGTCAGCGTGGAGCATACCACCGACTTAGCAAGGAGCTTGGCATGTTCCTCTGTGTCTGCATGGGTTACCTTTACCTCAAGCAGCGCGGTCGCCCCTTCGCCGTCTCCTGCCATCTTCTTTGCCAGCGCCGTGTTCACCGCGCGCAGGGCCTCCACAAACTTCTGGTAATCCTCACCTTTCTGTGTGATTTCCTTATTGCCTGCCATGCCGTTGGCGAGCAGCAGCACCGTATCATTGGTGGAGGTATCGCCGTCCACAGAAATCATATTATAAGTATCTTTTACATCCTCGCGCAGCGCCTCTTGCAGCAGCTCCTTGGAAATAGCAAGGTCTGTCGTCAGGAAGCTGAGCATTGTGCACATATTGGGATGTATCATGCCAGAGCCTTTGCACATGCCTCCCAGGGTGACAACCTTCCCATCCACCTCAAATTCCGCTGCCGCTTCCTTATATTTGGTATCAGTCGTCATAATTGCGCAGGCCGCTTCCCTGCCGCTCTCAACCCTGCTGTCAAGATCCGGCACCATCGCCATAATGCCCGCTTCTATCTTCTCTATGGGCAGCGGCATCCCAATCACCCCGGTGGAAGCCACCAAAACCTGGTTGGCGGGGACGCCCAACGCCCTTTCCACTGCCTTTGCCGTCCTTTGGCAGCTCTCCATGCCTTCCTCGCCGGTACATGCATTGGCAATCCCGGCGTTCACCACAATCGCCTGGGCGCAAGGCTCTTCCTTAACCAGGCGCATATCCCACTTTACCGGGGCCGCTTTTACCACATTGCTGGTAAATGTCCCGGCAGTCACTGCCGCCCGCTTGCTCACAAGCATCGCCATATCTTTCCTGCCCTCATATTTAATCCCTGCCGCTATGCTGGCCGCCTCATACCCTTTTGCCGCGGTAACGCCGCCTGACACCATTTTCATCAGATTTCCTCCCTTTATTGAAATGTAGTAATATTCGCATCGTTTAACACAAAGTCATAATAATTCAAATCCTCCCGGAATGTCCAGCCCACGCTTTTCCAGAAAGAATTGCCCACCTCATTTTTCTTAAAGGCAATCAGGCATACCTTGTTGATGTGTTCCTCCTGCAAAGCACGCATGGCAAAAACCGCCATCTCCTTGCCGATTCCCCGCTGCCTGTAACCCTCCCGCACGCATACATGGTAAAAGCAGCCGCGCCTTCCATCATGGCCGCAGAGGATTGCCCCTACAATCTCTTCGCCCGCCTGCGCCACAACGCTGGTCGTAGGGTTCCTGCGAAGGAACCGCTCTATGCCCTCCTTAGAATCATCCATGCTGCGGATGCCAAAGCCCTTAATGGTTTTCCAAAGGCCATACACTTTTTCATAATCCTCTTTTTTCATCGCCCGGATGGACACCGTAGCAATGTTTTTTTCTTTTAATTCCATCCCGCAAGCCTCCCTGCTCTAGTTTCTAGCCTTCCACTAAAACATCCCCTGCGCACCTTTCACCTTATCTTTTAAGCTCCTTAGGGGAACATCGGCACAAGCTGTAAGCCCTCATTTTCTGCAAAGCCAAACAGAAGGTTCATGTTCTGCACTGCCTGCCCTGCCGCTCCTTTTACAAGGTTGTCAATCGCCCCCATCATGATAACCCTTCCCGTACGCATGTCAATCTGGAAGCCAATGTCCACAAAATTGCTGCCCTCTACCCACTTTGTCTCAGGAAATACGCCCTTGTCCAAGACACGGACAAAATATTCGTCCCCATAATACTTATCGTATGCCGCCCTCACCTGGTCATAGCCAGGATAAGCATAGGAGCCGTCCGCCTGCCTAGTTTTCTTTAAGGAAGCATATTCTGTCGCTAAAATCCCTCGGTTCATCGGCGCTAAATGGGGCGTGAAATTAATCGTTACCGGCTCGCCCGCCGCATAGCTTAACTGTTCCTCTATCTCCGGCGTGTGGCGGTGCGTGCCCACCCCGTATGCTTTCATATTCTCATTGACCTCACAGAACAAGTTGGGCAGCTTCGCCCCCCTGCCTGCGCCTGAGGTCCCGGATTTGGCGTCTACGATTAAGGTATTCGGCTCAATCAGCCCCTCCTTTACCAGCGGGTAGGCCGTCAGTATCGAGCATGTCGTATAACAGCCCGGGTTCGCCACCAGCCTTGCGCGCTTTACCTGCTCGCGGTTGACCTCGCACAGGCCGTACACCGCCTCCTCTATAAACTGCGGGCTTTTATGCTCAATCTGATACCATTGCTCATACGTTTTTACATCTTTTATCCGATAATCGGCGCTTAAATCTATGATCTTGGCGTTTTGCAAAATCTCCTCCGTCAAAACGCCCGCCAGAAACCCCTGGGGCGTTGCCGTAAAAATGACGTCCACCTGCCTTGCAAGCTTATCGATGTTGTCATCCAGGCATAGGTCCTCCACAAGCTGGAACATATTCCCATAAACCTGCGCATATTTTTTATCTATATAGCTTCGGGAGCCATACCATTTGATTTCCACTTCCTTATGGCCCAGCAACAGCCTTACCAATTCTGCGCCTGCATACCCGGTTGCTCCGATAATCCCTGCTTTTACCATACTGATATCCTCACTTTCTTCTGCCTTTCCAGCTAATACCTCCTTATATTAGTACAACTTTTTCCATCCGTAAAGCCCTTTTTTAATATTTCTGCATTTTTATGCATTTTTTTTTATTTTTATACACTTGCTATTTCCAAAATTATGTTGTATATTAGTTATTAGCCCAAAACCCCGTGGATGTTCCATGAGGTTCTAAAGAAAATAGATAAAACGGAGGAAAAAGTAATGAAAGAAAAAGTTATCTTAGCTTATTCCGGCGGCTTAGACACCACCGCCATCATTCCATGGTTAAAGGAAAATTTCGACTATGAAGTAATCTGCTGCTGTATCGACTGCGGGCAGGAGGAAGAGCTTGACGGCCTTGAAGAGCGCGCAAAATTATCTGGCGCCTCCAAATTATATATCGAGGACATCACGGACGAATTTGCGGAGGAGTACATCATCCCCTGCGTGCAGGCAGGAGCCGTATACGAGAATAAATACCTTCTGGGCACCTCCATGGCCCGCCCCGGCATCGCAAAGCGCCTTGTCGAAATCGCCCGCAAGGAAGGCGCGACCGCTATCTGCCACGGCGCGACCGGCAAAGGCAACGACCAGATCCGTTTCGAGCTTGGCATCAAAGCTTTGGCCCCTGACATAAAAATCATCGCCGCATGGAGGGACGACAATTGGAAGATGCAGTCCCGCGAGGAAGAGATTGCATACTGCAAGGAGCATGGCATTGACCTTCCGTTCTCCGCGGACAGCAGCTATAGCCGCGACCGCAACCTGTGGCACATCAGCCATGAAGGGCTGGAGCTGGAAGACCCCTCCCTCGAGCCTAATTACGACCATCTGCTGGTACTGGGCGTTTCCCCGGAAAAAGCCCCGGAAGAAGGAGAATACGTGACCATGGCTTTCGAGTCCGGCGTGCCTAAGAGCATCAATGGCAAAGAGATGAAAGTCGCTGACATCATCCGTGAGCTGAACCGCCTGGGCGGCAAACACGGAATCGGCATCGTCGATATTGTAGAAAACCGCGTCGTAGGCATGAAATCGCGCGGCGTCTATGAAACGCCTGGCGGGACGATTCTCATGGAAGCGCAAAAGCAGCTTGAAGAACTTGTGCTCGACCGCGCTACCATGGACGTGAAGAAAGACATGGGCAACAAGATGGCACAGATTGTATACGAGGGCAAATGGTTCACGCCATTGCGTGAGGCTGTGCAGGCTTTCGTGACCTCCACGCAGAAATATGTGACAGGGGAAGTCAAGTTCAAGCTCTACAAAGGGAACATCATTAAGGCCGGGACAACCTCTCCTTACTCACTCTACAGCGAATCCCTGGCGAGCTTCACAACCGGCGATTTGTATGACCACCATGACGCGGAGGGCTTTATCACCCTGTTTGGGCTTCCGCTTAAGGTCCGCGCCATGAAGATGGCTGAGTTAGAGAACAAAGCGGACAAGTCCGCAGGGGCTCCCTAAATCCCTCATTCATGAGGGACTTGGACGATTTGCCGCGCCGAGCACGGTCGCCTTGGCGACATATTTCCCTTCGTGCGAGTGCGCATATTATTTTTCTCTTATAGGAAAGATACTTTCACGCTTTAGCGTGACAAGGTCTTTCCCATAAGAGAAATAAACCCCCCGCGGCAAGGGATTCCCAAGCGCAGGAAAATGCCAGATATGGATTGGGTCTTCACTCCATATCTGGCATTATTTTATCTTTA
>CATLBW010000036.1 GCA_949879775.1 uncultured Lachnospiraceae bacterium | reverse complement strand
TCCTCGTCTGGTGTGTCTTATGCCCCTTTGCTTCCAGCTTCCTCCGGCGCCTCCAATGCTCCTGTGCTTCCAGCGTCTTCCGCTGTCTCTAATGATCCTGCGCTTCCAGCTTCCTTCGGTGCCTCCAATGCTCCTGTGCTTCCAGCTTCCTCCGGCTCCTCCAATGCTCCTGCGCTTCCAGCTTCTTCCGCTGTCTCTAATGATCCTGCGCTTCCAGCTTCTTCCGCTGTCTCTAATACTTCTGCACTTCCAGCTTCCCCTTCCGGGAACTGCCCCTTTTCCCCCTGTATTGCAGCGTCCTTTGCATCCTCCTCCGCTACAGGATTCGTCAAAGGAATTATTTTAAACTCCTTCTCTTTCCAGAAATTGTTCCCATACATAACCTCTTCGGGCAAGGGTTCTTCCAGCGTATTTACCTCCAGGTAATCTTCATCTTCCAAATCCTCTTCCATGGCGTTTGCGTCATCGCCAAATACCTGCACATTATTGCTTTCGGATATTGCATGGGATACTGCCGCTTCCCAAGCGTCGCCCGCAATCGCCGCCCCTTCTTCAGACAGCATCCCTTCCAAGATGCCCTCTCCCTCGGACGGCGTCCCTTCCTGGGCTTTCCCTCCCTCAGGGGAAAATTCCCGACACGCAGCCGCAAAGCTTTCCTTTTTGAACGCATCTGCGTCCTTAGAAGCCTCCTTCTCCTCCGGCTCCGCTATTCCCTTTAACTGACGGAAAATTTTCATAAACTCCTTGCCAGTAATCGTCTCATGCTCATATAAATATTCAGAAATTTCGTTCAGGACCTCTCTATTCTCCCGTAAAAGACGAATAGCCTCATCATAACTGTCCTTTAAAATTTTCATGACTTCCTGGTCAATCTGTGCAGCCGTCTCCTCGCCGCAATTGAGGCTCGCCCTGCCTTCCAGGTACTTATCCTCAACGGTTACAAGCCCCATTAAGCCAAAACGTTCCGACATGCCATACTGCGTCACCATGGCCCTTGCCATCTTGGTTGCCTGTTCAATATCATTGGAAGCCCCTGTCGTCACCGACTCAAACACGAGTTCCTCCGCCGCACGCCCTCCCATATATGTGATAAGCCTTGCAGTCAGCTCGTTCTTCGTCATCAGGTACTTTTCTTCCTCAGGCACCTGCATCGTATAGCCTAACGCCCCCATGGTACGCGGCACAATGGTTATTTTCTGCACCGGCTCCGTGTCTTTCTGCAACGCCGTCACCAACGCATGGCCAACCTCGTGGTACGCAACCATTTTCTTCTCTTTTGGCCCCATAATACGGTCTTTTTTCTCTTTCCCGGCAATTACGACCTCCACAGATTCAAAAAGGTCTCCCTGGTTGACATGCTTCCTGCCGTGTTTTACCGCATTGATGGCGGCCTCATTTATCATATTCGCAAGATCCGACCCTACGGCCCCGGATGTGGCAAGCGCAATGGCGTCCAAATCCACCGTATCATCCATCAGCACATTCTTGGCATGTACTTTTAACGTCTCCACGCGCCCTTTCAGATCCGGCTTATCAACAATAATCCTGCGGTCAAAACGACCTGGGCGCAGCAATGCCTTATCCAAGACCTCCGGACGGTTGGTAGCCGCTAAAATCAGCAGCCCTTTCGAAGTGTCAAAACCATCCATCTCAGCCAGAAGCTGGTTTAAGGTCTGTTCCCGCTCATCATTGCCGCCATATCTTGTATCACGGCTCTTGCCAATCGCGTCAATCTCATCTATGAATATAATACAAGGAGCCTGTTTCTGCGCTTCTTTAAACAAATCGCGCACACGGGAAGCCCCTACGCCGACAAACATCTCCACAAAATCCGAACCCGCCAGCGAGAAGAACGGGACGCTTGCCTCACCCGCAACTGCCTTGGCAAGCAGTGTCTTACCTGTTCCGGGAGGTCCCACCAAAAGCGCTCCTTTGGGGAGCTTCGCGCCAATATCCGTATATTTCTTAGGGTTATGCAGAAAGTCAACTACCTCCTGCAACGATTCCTTGGCCTCATCCTGCCCGGCAACATCTTTAAAAGTCACGCCGGTAGATTTCTCCACATATACCTTGGCAGTGGTCTTGCCTACACCCATGACGCCTCCCCCGCCAATCTTGCGGAAGATAAGAAAATACAATAAAACCCATACCAAGACAAGGGGCAGGATATAGCTCACCATATTCCATAAGATAGCGGATGAGACGTCTTCCACAGTCCCGCTAAACTTTACATTGTGCTCCCTCAGCAGCGGCAGCAGCGTCTCGTCATTCAATTCCGCCGTATAATAAGTAATCCGGTATACTTTCTTCTCGCTCTTGGGCAGGATCTTAATCCTGTTCGAGGTAAATTTTACCTCCGCCACCTTATCATTCTCTATCATGCTGATAAACTCGGAATAAGTAATCTCTTTATTCGTGGCATTCCTGGCACAACTGTTCAAAAGGCTCGTCAAAAACAGAACCAGCAGCGCCGCAAGGATAAACACCATGATTGTCATGCCGTTCCTGTTATTCCCGCCTCCATTTTGCCTGTTATTATTGTTATTATTATTTCCTTTGTTCTCCATTGATTTCCTCCTGAATACCACTGCCGTCTTTGGCGTGATACTCTTTTTATTATATGTGCATTTCATTTGAAAATCAATATTTCTTTGCTAAACTTTTTATGAATTTTTTCAAGAAATCCCTGGATTTCTTCCGGCTTAGGTTGTATAATGTATTAATTACGAACATACTAATATACTTTAACCATTAAGGAGGATTACCCATGCCCGTAAAATACGTCTTTGTCACTGGCGGTGTTGTTTCCGGACTCGGAAAAGGCATTACCGCCGCTTCCCTTGGGCGCTTGCTGAAAGCGCGCGGTTATAAGGTCACCATGCAGAAGTTCGACCCATACATCAACATTGACCCCGGAACGATGAACCCCATACAGCACGGAGAAGTTTTTGTCACGGATGACGGAGCGGAGACAGATTTGGATTTAGGGCATTATGAACGTTTTATTGATGAGAATTTAGGCAAAAATTCTAATGTCACGACCGGTAAGGTTTACTGGTCCGTCCTGCAAAAGGAGCGGCGCGGAGATTACGGCGGCGGCACGGTCCAAGTGATTCCCCATATCACCAACGAGATTAAAAGCCGTTTTTACCGGAACTTTACCACTGAGGAGACACACATCGCCATCATCGAGGTTGGCGGGACAGTCGGCGACATGGAAAGCCAGCCGTTTTTAGAGTCCATCCGTCAGTTCCAGCATGAGGTTGGGCATGAGAATGCCATTATCATCCATGTGACGCTAATCCCCTACATCCGCGCATCCGGTGAGATGAAGACCAAGCCCACCCAGGCAAGCGTCAAAGAACTGCAAGGCATGGGCATCCAGCCTGATATTATTGTTTGCCGCTCAGAGCACCCCTTAGACCAGGGAATCAAAGACAAAATTGCCTTATTCTGCAATGTTCCCGGCAGCCGCGTATTACAGAACCTGGATGTGGAATATCTGTACGAGGCGCCGCTTGCCATGGAAAAAGAAAGCCTGGCACAGGTAGCTTGCGACTGCCTGCACCTGGAATGCCCGGAACCAGACCTTACCGATTGGGTCGATATGGTGGATGCGCTCCGTTACCCGGACAAGGAGGTAACCATCGCCTTAGTCGGAAAATATACGGCATTACACGACGCTTATATTTCCGTCGTGGAGGCATTGAAGCATGGAGGCATTGCAGAACGCGCAACCGTCAACATCCAATGGGTAGATTCTGAATTGTTAAATAATGATAATGTAGATGAAATCTTAGAAAACGCCCAGGGCATCCTAGTCCCCGGAGGGTTTGGGAACCGCGGCGTAGAAGGCATGATTGCCGCTGCCAGATACGCCCGTGAAAACAATATCCCTTACCTTGGGCTTTGCTTAGGGATGCAGGTGGCAATCATCGAATGTGCCAGGAACCTCTGCGGCTTCCACGATGCCCATAGCATAGAGCTTGACCCTAACACCACGCACCCGGTAATTGCATTAATGCCCGACCAAAGCGGTGTGGAAGATATCGGCGGGACCTTGCGTCTTGGCTCCTACCCTTGTGTCCTTGACAAATCCTCCAAAGCCTACCAGGTCTATGGGCAAGACACCATCCATGAACGGCACCGCCACCGTTACGAAGTCAACAACGATTACCGCTCTGTCCTCACGGAACACGGCATGAAGCTCTGCGGGCTGTCTCCAGACAACCGCATTGTGGAGATGGTAGAGCTTATCGGACATCCATGGTTCGTCGCTACCCAGGCGCACCCGGAGCTGAAATCCAGGCCTAACCGCCCACATCCTCTTTTTAAAGGATTTGTGGAGGCCTCCCTCAAGAATAGGCGGTAACGACAAAAAAGATGAACAAATCATCCAAGTCCCTCATTCATGAGGGACTTGGATGATTTGTTGCGCCGAGCACAATTGCGAAGCAATATTTTCCTCTTGTGCGAGTGCGCATCCGCTTTAAATTTAAGGGAACGCCCAGGATATTCTAGCCCTGCCCAAGCAGCCCCTTTATTTCCCCAAGCTCTGTAAATACCCCTACATGCGGGTATTCACGCAATTCTTCCACCGTAGTCGTCCCGGTGGCCATCCCCACGAAATCCACTTTCGCCGCCTGGGCCGTTTTTGCGTCTACAAGGCTGTCCCCAATATAGAGTAATTGTTCCCTGGACAACCCCCATAGCTCTAGCGCTTTCCTGATACCCTCCGGGTCCGGCTTAGGATGATTCACATTATCCCCCCCTATAATCAAGTCAACAAGCCCCTCTGCCTGACATTTCTGTAAGATTTCCTCGATGCGGTAACGAAACTTTGTTGTCACAATCCCAATCTTATAGCCTTCTTTTTTCCATTCCCCAAGAAGTTCCAACGCCCCGGGATAGAAATTAGTATGCTCCGTCATCACCTGGTCCGCTTTTTCTATGAATAGCCGGGAAAAATCTGCGTCTTCCCCAGGCTTTTCTTCTTTTCCCTGCCCCGTCACCAATACAGAGTAAACTTCCTCCAAATGCAGGCCTATCGTCCTGCGTATCGCCTCTCGCCCTGCCGCCGCGTAACCAAGCTGGCCCAAAGCATAATTTACGCATGCCACAATGCCATCTGTGGAATCACCCAGCGTATAATCAAAATCAAATGCCAATCCTTTGTACTGCATATCAAAATCCTCCACTATCATGCTTGCCCATTTATCTATCTGCAAATTTGTATTTCTCCAGCATCTCCCTCATCTTATTTTTCGCCCGCGCGGACATATGCCTGACATTATCCGGTGATTTCCCAAGCGCCTCAGCAATCTCCACAACGTCCATTTGATGGTAATACTGCAAAAGCAAAATATCACGGTAAGACTGGTTCATCCGTTTTAAAATCTCTCCTATCACTTCCGTCTTTTCCATCTCCATAATTTTTGCATCCGGCTCTTCATCAAAAACATCCTCTAACGCTTCCTCCCCCACTTCCTTCGACGCCAGCCTTTTCTTGCTATTAAAAAGATTTATGGCTTTGTTTTTGACAATTGTTAATATGTAATTCCGGTTCTTCCTAGGAGAACCTTCCTCCATCCTGCCCATATTCGCAAACAGCGCCATAAACGTATCCTGCACAACATCCTCTGCATCCTGCCTGTTTTTCAAAATGCCATAAGCAACATGGTACATTTCATCCCTGTAATCTTCATATATCTTCCTCAAAAAATCGTTTTCCTGCTCACTCTCCAGCCATGCCTCATGCCCAGACATGTCAAGCGCTTCCGAAATATCCATATTCCTCCAACATACTTTGCAGTTTTTTCTTTGCCCTCTTGGATATATGCCTGATGTTATCCGGCGTTTTATCGACAATGCCCGCTATTTCCGTAACCTTCATTCCGTGATAGTAACGCATCAGCAATATATCGCGGTATGATTCATTCATCTGCGCAAGCAATTGCATGACAAGGCCCACCTGTTCTTTTTCTATCGTTTTAATCTCCAAGTCCTCATCTACAAAGTCCATCTCATCCCACTCTTCCTCCGGCACTTCCATTTCCTGCTTCCTCTTTTTTCTCTTGTAAAGGTTGAATGCTTTATTCTTCACAATTGTAACTATGAAATTCCAATTCTTCCGTGAAGAATTACTGCGCATCTTATCCAAGTTCAAAAGCACCGGCACAAACGATTCCTGCACAACATCTTCCGCATCTTGCTTATTTTGCAGAATTACATAAGCAGTGTAAAACATTTCATCCTTATAGGTATCATAAATCTTTGTAAAAAACTCCTTCTCATCTTCGGCATCCAACAATGATAAATATTGAAACACCTTAGGTACCTCCAAAAAATTAGGGTATAAAAAACCTCTCAAATTACCCTGGATTTTTTATCCCCTATATTTATCCTCTGTAAAATATATGCAATTTCGCTCCGACTCCCTGCCAATACTATAACAAGACGGAAAAACGATTTCAAGGAAACTGCCAAAAAACGGCGAAACTCCGACACCATGAAATCATCGCGTATTTGGTAATTGGGCGCAAATATCGGGAAACAGTTCTACACTGCGTTTGAGGATTCCCTGCATATGCGCAATCAGGATACCATAATTGGTGATGGGGACGCCCTGGTCTTTGGCACATTTCAAACGGTAACGCATCTCGCGCTCATTCAGCATACAGCCGCCGCAATGGACAACCAGCTTATATTTTGCCAAATCCTCTGGAAATTCCATGCCAGAGGAAAATTCAAGGTCCAGCCGTTTCCCGGTGTATTCCCCAAGCCAGCGTGGGATTTTCACTGAGCCAATATCATCACACTGCCTATGGTGCGTGCATCCCTCCGAAATTAACACTTTATCCCCATCCTGCAAACGCCCTGCCGCCGCGGCTCCCTGCACCGCGCTTTGCAGGTTCCCTTTATAACGGGCAAACAGAATAGAAAACGAAGTCAACGGTATCTCTGCGGGCGTCTGCGCGCTTACTTTGGCAAACGCCTGGCTATCCGTAATCACCATCGCCGGCCGTTGTCCAAGCCTTTCTAACGTCTCTTTAAACTCACCATCCCTAACCACGACAGATACTGCGCCTGAATCCAGGATATCGCGGATCGTCTGCTGCTGAGGAAGGATTAGCCTCCCTTTCGGAGCAGCGGAATCAATAGGCGTCACTAATACTGCCACATCAAGGGGCTGCAATAAGTCGCCTACAATCCTTTTCTTTGGCTCCTGCGGTATCGCAAGATGCGCTATTTTTTCTTTCAGCCCCTTAATCTGGTAGCCCGTTTTCGCACTAATCCTTATGACATTGCCCGCCTCTTGGGCCAAACCGCCATCTGCGGGAAGATCTTCCTTTTCCAGCAAATCGTCCTTATTAATTGCCACCACATAAGGAATCTTTTTTTCCTTGAAAATCTCAAGAAGCTCCCATTCAGCCCCTGCCATCCCTTGCGTACCGTCTATCACAAGGACTGCCACATCCGTCTTATTCAGTATTTGTTTTGTCTTCCTTACACGCAGCTCCCCTAACTCCCCGGCGTCGTCAATACCCGGCGTATCTATGATTACCACCGGCCCCATAGGCAGCAGCTCCATTGCCTTATGCACGGGGTCTGTAGTGGTCCCCCCTATCTTTGACACTACGGAAAGCTCCTGCCCTGTCACAGCGTTAACCACGCTTGACTTGCCTGCATTCCTCCTTCCAAAAAAGCCGATATGGACACGGTCTGCAAATGGCGTGCTATTCAAACCCATAATGATCCCTCCCTGGCTCACTGCCCACGGGAATATGCCGCTTTGCTGCTAATCCCTGGCAGGTTCCCTAACTTACCAGACAGCGCGCTGATTACATTCTGCGGCGCATCCACTGCAATACTGATAATATTGATATTTTTTTTCGGATAGGGAATGCCCATCCTGCCTATAATATAGGTCCCATATTCATGAAGAATCTGGTTCAATTCCTCTATGGAAGCCTCCTCCTCCACAATAATGCCGATAATCGCTACTCTTGAGGTCAATTTTGTTGTTCCCTCCTCATGCCATTTACACCTTTGGCTCCATCACTAGGCATCAGGGCTCCTCCCAGCTTCCATTTACTTCTTCGGTCGCTCTAAAAGACCTAAGGCATCCTCCCACTTCGTGGGTCCCTCCTTTGGTCAAGTGATCCCTCCTCATGCCATTTACACCTTTGGCTCCATCACTAGGCATCAGGGCTCCTCCCAGCTTCGCTGGGTCCCTCCTCATGCCATTATATCATACATGTTTTAGCACAACTACTGCCTATTTGGGAATAATCCACCACGAACGCAACTGTTATCTCGGGCGCTCCCCACCCACGGCAGCACAAGTTTCCTCTCACTCCTCAAATTCCACCTTTACAAAAAACCCCTTGGGGGTCTCCTTGATTTCTACCACTTTACCTTCCCTGGATTTCAGCCTTTCCGCGTAAGGGTAATTGGCAGACATGGCATATGCCTTGCCCAATGTATAATAATAAGAAGAAGGAAGCTTCCCCTCCGTAACAGGCAGGACGTCTCCCTCTTTCAGCAGTCCGGTACGCTCCATCTTAAATTCCATCTGCCGCATATGTAACCTCCATCAAGATCGTTTCCATGTAGAGGGCGAGAACAGCAACAGAAGCGGAAACAGCTCCAGGCGCCCCGCAAGCATGTCAAACATCAGCACAAACTTTGCCGGTTGGGAATACACGCTGAAATTGGCTGCCGGCCCCACTTTATCCAACCCCGGCCCTATATTATTCAAAGTCGCCGCCACTGCGGTAAAGTTCGTTGTAAAATCCAGGTTATCCAAAGAGATAAGCAGCGCCGAAGCTCCAAAAATGACAGCATATGCAATGAAAAACACTGAAATAGAACGTAAAATTTCCTTATTCACCACACGGCCCTCAAAAGTTACCTGGCGCACCCGTTTGGGATGGATTAAATGGGAAAGCTCATTCTTAACCATTTTCAGCATAATCATCACACGCGATACCTTAATCCCTCCGCCCGTACTCCCGGCACATGCCCCTACAAACATCAGTAATACAAGTATAGCCCTGGAAAATTCCGGCCAAACGTTAAAATCCGTCGTAGAATACCCTGTCGTGGTAATGATAGACGCCACCTGGAACGCCGCATGATGGACCGCCTCAAGCAGCGACTGGAAACTGCCGCGGATATTTACGGTAATCAGCACAATTGCAGCCAGGATTATCCCCAGGTAATAGCGCATCTCCTCATGCTGGAACGCCTGCAAAGGCTTGCGCGCACGAATAAGATAATATACATTGAAATTAACGCCAAATAAAATCATAAAAATCGTTATCACGACCTGGGAGGCAATCGAATAGCTCCCAATGCTGCTGTTCAGCACGCCAAAACCTCCCGTGCCGGCAGTGCCAAAGGAAAGCGTTACCGCCTCAAAGGGGGACATCCCGGTTATCAGCAGCAGGATAATCTGGATAACCGTCAGAAAAATATACATTTCATACAGGATTCGGGCCGTATGGCGTACCCGCGGCACCAGCTTCCCCACCGTCGGCCCCGGGCTCTCCGCACGCATCAGATGCATATTGTAACCACCAGCCAACGGAAGGACCGCCAGGATAAGCACCAGCACCCCCATACCGCCAATCCAATGCGTGAAACTTCGCCAAAACAAGTTACATCTGGACAATGCCTCCACATCCGTCAGGATACTTGCCCCTGTAGTAGTCAGGCCGGAAATCGTCTCAAACAGGGCGTCCGTATAACTAGGGAACTCCCCGGATAAAAATAAGGGCAGCGCGCCAGTAATACTCAAAAGTATCCAGCTCAAAGACACTGCCACAAACCCTTCCCTTGCATAAAACACCGTGCTCTTAGGCTTCCTCAGCTTCCCAAGGAAACCAAGCAGGAGGCAGGAGGCAGCAACCGCCGCATACGCAGCCCCCTCCCTCTCCCCAAAAATAAGCGCAATGACACAAGGCAGCGCCAGGAACAAGGCCTGAAACTCCAGGACACGGCAGAGAATATATCTGATAATTGAATAATTCATAATAACTTTCCTTCTTCCTCCGTTATCGCAAAATATCCTTTAAATCATGAAATCCCCGGGCAGTAGTGACTACTACCACCGTATCTCCCAGCATGATGGAATCCTGCCCTCCCGGCGTAATAATAATGCCCTTGCGGTTGATGCAGGCAATCAACAGATTGTCTTTAAGACGCAGCTCTTTTAACGGGACCCCCACCAGGTCCGACTGTTCATTTACCCGAAATTCCAACGCTTCCACCTTATTCTCAATCAGCCGGTACAACGTCTCGATGTTGCTGCCGATGGAATTCTGCATCGCGCGGACATATTGGATGATATATTCGGCGGTAATATTTTTCGGATAGAGCACGCTCCCCAAATCCAGGCTGTCAATAATCTCATCATAGGCAATCCGATGGACCTTGGTAATCGTCTTCGCCTTAGAGACATTTTTGGCAAAAAGGCTCAGCATGATATTCTCCTCGTCCAAGCTGGTCCAGGACACAAAGGAATGGATCCTTGGCAGTCCCTCTTCATAAAGAAGCTCCCTGTCAGTCCCGTCGCCACGGATAATCAACGCCTGCGGAAGAAGCTCGCTAAGCTCATTGCAGCGTTCCTTATCTTTTTCAATTATCTTAATTTGTATGCCCATCGGCAAAAGCTGTTTTGCCAAATAATAAGTAGTCTCACCTCCCCCGATAATGATACAGCTTTTAACCCTGTTTGTCTCCATACCGATTTTACGGAAAAATTCATTGGCATTTCTCGCCGACGCCACCACCGTAATTACATCTTTTTCCCTGAGTTCAAAACTGCCGTCCGGAATAAACACCTCTTCCCCACGCTCTACCGTGCATATTAAGACGTCACACCCCAAACCGCTGGAAATATAAGTAAGCGGCCGCCCATGCAGCACGGAACCCTCGTTCAGCTTGCATTTTAAAAGCTCAATCCTCCCCTTGGCAAAAACGTCCACCTTAATAGCTGAAGGGAATTTCAAAAGCCTGGAAATCTCGCACGCCGCCGCATATTCCGGGTTGATAATCATAGACAGCCCCAGTTCCTCCTTGATAAACGCAATCTCCTTGTTGTACACCGGATTACGCACCCGGGCAACTGTATTGCAGTCGCCCGCCTTTTTCGCAATCAGGCAGCAAAGCAGGTTCAGCTCATCTGACGCGGTCACCGCAATCATCAAATCAGCCTCTTCAATCCCCGCCTCCTTCTGGATCGCAAGGCTGGCCCCATTTCCGACAATGCCCATAACATCGTACTGGTTCGCCACTGCCTCTGTCCGATATCCATCCACATCTATCACAGTAATATTATGACCTTCTTTACTCAACTGCTCGGTCAGGGTTGCTCCCACGTTCCCGCAACCCACGATGATAATCTGCATGGTTTCCTCCCATCCGTGCGCTTAAAACGCAAAAATTTGCCACATTCTTTTGTTATTTATCGAATTTGCGGATTAATCCCAAACCTAGGGGATAAGGTCCGGTATGGACGCCAATCGTCGCCCCAATCTGAAAAATATCAATAGCTTCATAATTAGAATACGTCTTTAACGAAGCAAGGAGCGCATCACGGAAAGATACCGCCTCCTCATAATCATAGCCATAGCCCACGACAATCCGGTAATCATCAGGGGATTCGCCAATCTTCTGGAAATGTTCCTTCGTCTGCTCAATCAGGCGTTTTTGCGCCTTTTTGCGGCTTCTGCTGATGCCAATAGGGAAAATTTCGCCTTCACGCAGCATAATCAGGGGCTTGATGCCCAGTGTGGACGCCGCGCTCCCCATAACCTTGCCGATCCGTCCGCCATGAATCAAATATTCATAATTGCCAACTGTGAAAATTATCCTACCGGTAGCCTTAATGCGTTCAATCTTTGCAACCGTCTCCGCAAACGAAAGCCCGGCCTGCTGCATACGCGCCGCTTCCAATACCAAAATGCCCTGAAGCACCGTATTGACGGTCGTGTCAATTACCTCAACCTTCACGTCAGGGTATTCCTCCTTCAAAGACTCCGCCGCGGTCCTCGCAGAATTGAAAGAGCCGCTGAACTTAACCGTAATGCACAGGCAGATGATATCCTTGCCCTCCTTGGCATACGGGGTAAACGCCTCCACGTAATCCTGCACGGAAGGCAGGGAAGATTTGGGGAATTTATCGGGGTTATCCACCATCTGCTGATAAAACTCCCGCACGCCAATCTCCTCAATTTCCTTCTTGTAATCCTTACTGTTAAAAGTCACATAGAAGGGTACAACTTTTATCCCCATCTTCTGTGGAATCTCCTGCCCAAGGTCGCAGGAACCGTCTGTAATAATCTGATACGCCATGTTCCTTCCTTTCTTCCATCATATTATTAATATCACCATGCACCAACCATAGTGCACAAAACACTGCATCCCTAAACAATATTAAAACTCCCCAACCTTACCGCCGGTAGCAGCAAGTAAATCCTGCACCCTTAAATATAAGGTGGTCCCAATCCTTCCTCCGCTGATATAAATTTTCTCAAACTCCAGGGCTGACTTATGGAGGAATAGCGGATACTGCTTCTTCATCCCCAGCGGGCTGCACCCTCCCCGGACATACCCGGTTACAGCCGTAATGTCCTTCACATGGATCATTTCCACAGACTTCTCACCGACAAGCTTTGCCGCCGCCTTTAGCTGCACCTGATGTGCAACTGGAAGCACGAACACATAATACTGCCCGCTCCTGCCCTGCAGTACCAAAGTCTTAAAGGACTGCTCGAAAGGCGCCCCCGTCTTCTCAGCCGTATGGACCCCGTCAATAAATTCATCACATTCATATTGAAGCGTTTCATATGGAATTTTCTTTTTCTCCAAAATACGCATGGCGTTGGTCTTGATTTCTTTCTCTTTCGCCATCTTCCCTCCCATCACCCGATAAACACGCTTTACCTTTTCTTTTCATGCATCCCGGCAAAAAGCGTCCCCTACGAAAGAGACGGAAGAATTGCTGACTCCTCAGCGCTTCCTCCGTCTCTTCCTTACTACTAGTCGTCAGATTCTAAACAGCATCATAGCACGAAATATACGTTGTGTCAACGTCGTCACTGATTGGACAATTCCACCAGTTTTTCTAACACATGGTATGCCTTACCAGAATCTATAGAATCTTCCGCCAAATGGATTCCTTCCCCTATACTGCCAGCCATGCCGCCGGCATAAAGAGTTGCCCCGGCATTCAAAAGCACGATATCCCGCTTCGCCCCCTGTACCTCCCCTTTCAGGATTCCGGCAGTAATTTTAGCGTTTTGCCTGCCGTCTCCTCCCTGCAGTTCTTCGAGGGCAGCGCGCTTGAAACCAAACTGCTCCGGCGTCACCTTGTAAGTAGTTACTTTTTTGTTTTTAATTTCAGATACGTTAGTGCTTCCCGTCAGCGTAAATTCATCCATATAATCCTCCCCGCTCACTACAAAGCCGCTCTCCACGCCCAGGCTGCTCATTGCTTTGGCAATCAATTCTGTCAACGCCGGGTCATATACGCCAACTACCATGCACTTGGCGTCCGAAGGGTTGGCAAGCGGCCCTAAAATATTGAATACGGAACGGACTCCCATCTCCTTGCGCGCCTGCCCTACATATCTCATGGACTTATTGAAGCTGGGGGCGAACATGAAGCCAAGCCCAGCTTGCTCCACGCACTTCGTCACCACCTCCGGTTTTGCCATAATATTGACGCCCAGCGCCTCTAACACATCCCCGGCTCCGCTCTTGCTGGAAATAGAGCGGTTCCCATGTTTGGCAATGGGCAGCCCCGCGCCTGCCGCTACAAAAGCAGAAGTCGTCGAGACGTTAAAGGTAAAGGTGCGGTCGCCGCCCGTCCCCACCAAATCCACATAGTTATCTGTATGCGGTGCAATATGCTCCGCTTTTTCCTTTAACACTGCCGCAAACCCGGTCAGCTCTTCCAGGGTTTCCCCCTTCATGCGCATTGCCGTAAGAAAGGCCCCCAACTGCGCCTGGGTCGCCTCGCCGCTGAGCATCGCATCCATAACCTCTTTTGCTTCCTCCTGTGTCAAATCCTGTCTGTCCACTACTTTTTGAATTGCTTCCTGCATCATCTTACCCACCAATCCCTTTCCTATGATTTATTTCAGTCCATTCAGCTCTTTCTTAAAGGTTCGGCAATACTCCTGCGCCGCCTGGGCCTTATAACCATTCGCCTCCAACAAACGGATGAAATAAGAACCCACAATCGCGCCGTCAATCACTTCTTTCATAGGCGCCACATCTTTTGCCTGCTCAATGCCAAACCCCATCATCACCGGGATTTTTGACACTTTCTTAACCTCGGTTAGGTAACGGAGGATTTCCCTGTGGAAACTGCCGCTTCGTCCAGTAACGCCCATGCCGGAGACGCAGTACGCAAAGCCCCTGGCTCCCTCAAGTATCTGTGGGATGCGCCCTGCCGACACCGGAGAAACCAATTGAATTAAAACAGGCGCGCCCTCCCTCGCCAGGGCTTCCTTCAAGTCATCCTGTTCCTCCAACGGCAAATCCGGGATAATCAGTCCGTCAACGCCGCTGCCGATACATTCTTCCACAAATTTATCCAACCCCATGTGCAGCGCCGTATTATAATACATCATAAATATAATCGGCATTTCCACGCCCTCTGCGCGGATTTCCTTCATCAGCGCAAAAACTTTCTCCAAGTTTACGCCAAGCTGAATCGCCTTATAAGAAGCATTCTGGATTATTGGGCCATCCGCTACCGGGTCGGAAAACGGAATCCCTAGCTCCAACACATCAATCCCTGCATTTTCCTGCGCTTTTACCAGCGCCTTACACCCTTCCATATCCGGCAGGCCTGCCGTCATATAGGTAATAAAAGCTTTTTCCCCCCGCTCTGTTAATGCTTGCATTTTCTGTTCTATCCGATTTTCCATGATTTACCTCCGCTGCTGTTTCTGATATTCTATCACCGTGTGCACGTCCTTATCGCCCCTGCCTGACAGGCAGATAACCATAATCTCATTTTCCTTCATTTTTTTCGCCTGTTTTTTGGCGTAAGCAACCGCATGGGCGCTCTCGATTGCCGGAATGATGCCCTCAAGCCTGCAAAGCTCCTGCAAAGCCTCCATCGCCTCCGTGTCTGTAATAGACACATACTCTGCCCTGCCGCTGTCGCGCAGGTACGCGTGCTCCGGACCCACGCCAGGATAATCCAGCCCGGCGGATATGGAATGTGCAATCTGGATATTGCCATCCCCATCCTGCAGCAGATAAGAACGCATCCCATGGAGCGTCCCCGGTTTGCCAAGCGCCATAGCGCTGGCGTGCTTTCCGGTTTCAATCCCTAGCCCTGCCGCCTCCACGCCAATCAGCTTAACCGACAAATCATCCAGGAAATCCGCAAACATGCCAATGGAATTAGAGCCGCCGCCTACGCACGCCATCACTACATCCGGCAATCTCCCTTCCGCATCCAAAATCTGCTTTTTGCTCTCCCGGCTGATGACGCTCTGGAACTCTTTTACCATCTTGGGATAAGGAAATGGTCCCACGACGGAGCCTATTACATAAAACGTGTCTTCTACTGTTTGGGACCAGGTTCGTATCGCCTCATTGGTCGCATCCTTCAACGTACGGCTTCCCGATTTCACACACTCAACCTTCGCCCCCAGCATTTCCATGCGGAACACATTCAGCTCTTGCCTGCGCATATCCTCCTCCCCCATATAGACCGTACATTCCATATCAAAAAGCGCCGCTCCCGTCGCCGTCGCCACGCCATGCTGCCCGGCTCCCGTCTCTGCAATAACCTTTTTCTTACCCATCCGCTTTGCAAGTAAAATCTGCCCGATGACGTTATTGATTTTGTGCGCTCCGGTATGGTTTAAATCCTCCCGCTTGAGATAGATTTTCGTGCCATATTCCCTGCTTAAGTTCTCCGCAAAATATAGCGGCGTCTCGCGTCCCACATACTGCTTCATATAGTAGTCCTTTTCCCTTAAAAACGCCTCGTCATGGATAGCCTCCTCGTACGCCCGATCCAGTTCCCCCAAAGCGTTCATCAAAGATTCTGACACAAACTGCCCGCCAAATTCCCCAAAATATTTCTCACTTGCCTTCATATTTCCTCACCTTTCCTGCAATTTCTATTTATCACATGTTCGCTTTATCCTGCTTCCCTTACTGCCTGCGCAAACGCCGCTACAAGCTTTCTCTCCTTCCCCTGCGCGCCTTCCACGCCTGAGCTGACGTCCACCACGTCCGGCCGAAAAAGCTCCACCGCCTGTGCGATATTCTGCGGGTTCAGCCCCCCGGCAAGGATCAACGTCTTGCCCGCCAGAACCGTCGTTTGCATTTTCTCTATCGTTCCCAGGCATCCCGCCCAATCAAAGGTTCTGCCGCTTCCTGCCGTCCCTGCGTCCAGCACATAGCCTGTGATTTTTTCGTGCTGCTCCATGCATTCCATGTCCTGCGGGCTTTTCAGGTTACAGGCACGCCAGATAGGGATGCCGCATTGCCTTACGATTTGTGTATTAAGCGTCCCATGCACCTGTAAAATATCAAACCCGGCACGCATGATATTGTCCAGCAATCGTGAATCCGGGCTGACGGTCACAGCTACGCTTAAAATGCCCTTATCCAGGGATTTGCGGATTTCCTGCGCCTTATCCAAGCTTACGTTGCGCCTGCTTTTTCCCCAAAACACAAAGCCTGCATACGCAGCATGGATTTCGTTGAGGTATGCCGCCTCCTCTGATTTTGTAAGCCCGCAGATTTTTATCTGCGCCGCCTTTTTTGCTCCTGCTTTCATATAGACTTCCACCTTCTTGCCAGTTCCTGGGGATTTTCCGCTTCCATAAACGCCCTGCCAATCAAAAACGCGTCCACGCGGCTTTCCTTTAAAAATTTGACATCCGCATCACTGACAATGCCGCTCTCCGACACGAAAACCTTGTCTTGCGGCGCCATGGTCGCCAAACGCCTCGTCGTCTCCAAATGTACTGTAAAATCACGAAGGTCGCGGTTATTGACCCCGATGATGTCGGCATCCAGCCTCAGCGCGCGTTCCATCTCCTCCTCATCATGCGTTTCCACCAGGGCGTCCATGCCCAGCTCTTTCGTTAGCTGGTAAAAATCCCGCATCTGCACGTCATCTAAAATAGCCGCAATCAGAAGGATGGCGTCAGCACCAACCGCCCGCGCCTCATAAAACTGATATTCCTCTATCATAAAATCTTTGCGGATAATTGGCAGGGGGGACATTCGCCGGATTTCCTGCAGGTAACCTACGTTGCCACCAAAATGGTCCTCCTCCGTCAAACAGGAAATTGCGTCCACAGAATTATTGTATTCTTTCATCCTATCCGTTAAATTAATTCTACTTTGAATTTTCCCCAGGCTCGGGGACTCCTTTTTAAACTCTCCGATAATGGATATCCCCGGTTTCGCCAAAGCCTGGTAAAAAGACGGATGCCGCTTTCCCTCCCGCATCTTCTCCTCGGCAAGCCTGCGCATTTGGGCTTCGCCAATTTTGGCCTTATGCTGCGGCAGGCGCATTTTTTTATCCTCTACTATTTCATCCAATATCATGTATATCTGTCTCCTTCCCAACTGCAGCGGTCATGGAATTCCCACCGCCCTGAATCAGATTATGCCATTCACAAAGTTGTCAACCATGCGTTTGCCATACTCCGTATAAATGGATTCCGGATGGAACTGCAAGCCCACGACCGGATACTCTCTGTGGCGCATCGCCATAATTTCTCCGTCCTCGGTCCTTGCCATCACCCTAAGGCAATCCGGTAAATCCTGTTCCTGTACGGCTAGCGAATGGTAACGCGCAACCTTAATCGGAGAATTAATCCCCGAAAAAACGCCCTCCCCATTGTGGACAATCACAGACTGCTTGCCATGGCACAGCTTCTTGGCATAACTGACCGTGCCGCCTAACGCCTCCCCGATGCATTGATGCCCCAGGCATATGCCCAGAATGGGCGTATCCGCCAAAAATTCTTTTACCACATCTATGCAGATTCCAGCCTGCCGAGGGTTCTTAGGCCCCGGCGAAAGCACGATACGCTGCGGGTTAAGCCCCCTTATCTCATCGACCGTAATTTTGTCGTTGCGCACTACCATAATATCCTCTGTAAAGATTCCCAGATACTGGTACAGGTTGTAGGTAAAGGAATCGTAATTATCAATTATAAGTATCATTTTCTGCCTCCTTACAAGTTCTCCTCTTCCACCAAAGTCTTTGCCAGCGCCATTACCTTGTTGCAACATTCCTGGTACTCCATTTCCGGCTGGGAATCCGCCACAATCCCAGCCCCCGCCTGCAGATAAACTTTGTTCCCCTTTTTTACCATTGTGCGGATGGTAATGCACAAATCCATATCCCCGCTAAAATCCACATATCCGGTAGCCCCGCCGTACAGCCCTCTCCTGTTTTCTTCTAATTCATCAATAATTTCCATGGCGCGTATTTTCGGCGCGCCGCTCAAAGTCCCTGCCGGCAAGAACGACGCCGCTAAATCAAAGGGATGGAACGACTGCTTCTTTCGCCCTTCAACCATGGACACGATATGCATCACATGGGAATAATTCTGCACCTCCATAAACCGCGTCACCTTTACCGTGCCAAATTCTGCAATCTTCCCCATATCGTTACGCGCCAAATCAACCAACATCACATGTTCCGCGCGCTCCTTCTCATCACTGAGCAAATCCTCCTTGAAAGCTTCGTCTTCCGCGGCATCCTTCCCCCGCTTCCTGGTCCCGGCAATCGGGCAGGTAAATACTTTATTGCCCTGCTGCTTGACAACCATTTCCGGGGAACTGCCAATCACTTCAAATTCTCCAAAGTTAAAATAGTATAGATAAGGGGAAGGATTCAACTCCCTTAACTCCTTATACAGCCCAAACCCTTCCTGCCCTGTCTCTATCGTCCACCTCTGGGAAAGCACGGTCTGGAATATATGCCCCTCTTGGATGTACGCTTTGATTTTTTCTATCTTGCGGCCATATTCTTCTAACGTGTCAGACTTGTTGAGGATTTTCCCATCATGGGCAAAGGCTTTTTGGGGCTGCTTCCCCTCCCTTCCTTTTCTTGCCTTGTGTATAAGCGCCTCTGCTTCCCGCTGCGCCCTCGCCTTGCCTTCCCCGCTGTCTTCCTCCAATACCACGGCTGTCAAAGTCTCCGCTACATGGTCTACAACAATGAACTTTGTCATTAACATCATCTGTATCGTCTCAATGCCAATTTCATCTGGGTTCCCGTCCGGCACTTCTTCGGTATACCTCACAAAATCATACCCTAGGCTTCCCACCAGCCCACCGCTGAAATTCAGCCCATCCGCGTCCTTCCTGATTTCAAATTCACTATAATATTCCTTTAACCTCGCAAGGGGATTCCCCTCCCTCACCTCTTCCCCTCCCTTCCGTCGGATTACCAATGCGTTTCCCCGGGAGGTCAGCAATTCTTCCGGCTCTGCGCCAAGAAACGTATAGCGGTCATAATCCTTGTCATAACTTTCCAGCAGGAACCCTATTTTTTGCCCTGCAAGATTTTCATACATTTCTATACTAGTCTCATTGACAATACTGACTGTACGTTTATAAACCCTTAATATCCGTTTCATTCCCTGTCTCCTTTCATCTGAACAAAGTGGGCAAGCCCACAGGAATCCCCTTGCCCCCACTCATGGGGGATATGCTTGCACACTTTGCTGCGCCGAGTGCAGTCGCTTTAGCGACATATTTCCTTTTGCACGAGTGCGCATCCTATTTTTCGTTCTATTAGGAAGATACTTTCACTCGTTAACGTGACAAGGCCTTTCCTAATAGAACAAAAGAATCCCTGGTAAAAGTTCTCTTCAACTTTTACCAGGGACGATTGTGGTCGTGGTGCCACCCTGCTTCATTATAGACGATTTGCTGCGCCGAGCACAATTGTGAAGCCATATTTTCCTCTTGTGCAAATGCGCATAATTATTTATCTTATTGGAATGGTGCTTTCACGCGTTAGCATGACAAGGCCTTTCCGAAAGATAAAAAAACGAATATTCCAAATCAGGAATATCCGCCACCAATTCTATAATCTCAATCCGATACACATGATATCTTACCCCTGTAACGTGAGGACACGGCGTCCGCTACTATAATTTCGCTTTGCATCTCACAAATCCATTCCCATAAAACTTTCCTGTTATCTTCCACCAGCCGATAACTCTCTGTGAGGAACCTTTCTATGGTACTACTTTTGATCATTGATTTTGTTTATATTTTAACTGTATGCAGTTTAGCACACTAACGTGACGCTGTCAAGCGCTTTTTCTAAATTTTCTGTAACAGTTCAGCCAGCCGGATAAATCGGGGAAAATCGTGCTCGCACGAATTTTACACGATTCATTTCGGCTGAGGGTGCTAAGTCCCGGTGGGACTTGTTTAGCACGGACCGAAACAAAGTGTAGAACGCCATTTTATGAGCAAAGTTAGCTGCGAAGCAGCGAGAAAGTGCCGCAGGCACCTTTGCGAATGGCGTGGGCTGAACTATTACACTTTTTTATACATCCAAGTAACCTATGCCGTTCAGCTCCTGGTACAGGCGCTTCGCATGGCTGTCTGTCATGCCGCAGACATGGTCTGTTACCAAAAGCAGCCTGAGGTACAACTTCTCCGCTTCTTTTGCCTGCGGCGTCTGTGCCGACTCATCCACCCGCCCTGCAAACTGACGGTAAACCGCAATATAATTGTCGGACACCAATGCCATTATTTTCTTTTGGACTTCTGCAAGTTCCCTGCCTGTGTCGAAATACAAAACTGCATCCACAAAGGCGTCCAGCAGGAAATCAAGTATCCGCTGCGCCGCAATTTCCAATTTTAAGATAGGGGTTATCTGAAATGCATAGCGGTATGCAATATCCCCCAAGGCATCCATCATGGCCTCGCCGTCCGTGCCCGTAAACAAATCCTCCCCCTGCGCGCCATAGCTTCCATCCATCAGCGCATCATAATTTTGGAGAAAACTCTCCGTGGCAGCATTAATCATCCACCCCTGCACATATACCACCCAATTCTGTATGGCATTGCTTTCCGGTCGCTGCAGCCCCCGCCCCAATGCGCGTTCATATTTCTCCCTTAGGCTGCCTGCAAGCTTATCAAAGGTGTCTTTTTTCCCTTTCCCCAGCTTATCGCCATAATTCTTTAACTCCCTCTCCAACTGTCCATAACTAAGGCAGCCTTTCTTCACCGCATCCTCGATATCGGCTGTCTTGTAGGCAATATCATCGGCAGCTTCCAACACAAAGGACAAAGGATGGCGGCTGCCATGCGTACCAAGGCTCCCCTGCAAATCTGCAAACAATTCCCTTTCCGCATAATAATACCCCATCTTCTTATGTTTCGTATGCCTTGTCTTCTTAATTTCCAGAGAGGAACCCGGATATTTTATAATCGTTCCCAAAAGCGCTTTTGTCAGGTTCATGCCATGCTCGTCTACCAGATAATGGAGCTTCGCCACCAACCTAAGCGCCTGCGTATTCCCTTCAAAATAGCAAAAATCTCCCTGCATTTGGGGGAGCAGGATTTCACTTAACGGCTGTATGGATTTGTCCTCCCTCTCGTACCTTATTTCTGCCAAGCGCCCCTTAAACCAATCACGGATTGCCGTCTCGCCGAAATGTCCAAACGGCGGGTTCCCAATATCATGCAAGAGGCCGGCGCATTGTAAGATATCGCAAATATACCCCTGATATTCCGGCAAAAACCCAGCATCTTTACCTTCCCTTAAAATCCCTCTGCCAATATTCTGCCCCAACGATTTGGCAAAAGAAGAGACTTCTAAAGAATGTGTCAGCCTGGTACGGACAAAATCACTATTATCCAACGGAAATACCTGCGTCTTATCTTGTAAGCGCCGGAAAGAGGCGCTGCCAATAATCCGATGGTAATCCTTTTCATATTCTGTCCGCAAATCAACAGACGAATTGCTTTTGTAACTTCTTACCCTGTCATCACAGAGCAACTTCTTCCACTCCATTGCTGTGTCCTCTCTTCCGATTCACCCTCCGCTATATTTTCCATGAATTGGCTCCTCGCCCCCTCCACATAGGAAGGATGCAAGGAGCCTGGTATTCTTATCTAGTACAATGAATATTAAGTCTTTTTATGTTAAACGCAGGATTCGGTTACATCTGTAAGGAATAAAATCGACGGCGTAGCGGTGGCTACGGCTAGATTTTATGACACAGCAGATGGAATCGAAGGCAAGTTTAACGTAAAATTATTTAGTATTCGTTGTACTAGCCAACGACAATTATTTATGCCGTTTACTATAAATATTTCTTTAACATATCTGCCTTATCGGTTGCCTCCCAAGGCAAATCCAAATCATTGCGTCCAAAATGCCCATACGCTGCCGTCTGCTTATAAATAGGACGCCTTAAATCCAACATCTTAATAATCCCTGCCGGCCTAAGGTCAAAGTTCTCACGGATAATCTCGACAATCCTCTCATCCGAAACCTTGCCCGTCCCGAAGGTATCTGCCATAATCGAAGTCGGCTGCGCTACGCCGATTGCATAAGAAAGCTGGATTTCACATTTGTCGGCAAGCCCTGCAGCAACTATGTTCTTTGCCACATAACGCGCTGCATAGGCGGCTGAACGGTCTACTTTCGTACAATCTTTGCCGGAGAATGCGCCGCCGCCGTGGCGAGCATACCCACCATAAGTATCTACGATAATCTTACGCCCGGTAAGCCCTGCGTCCCCGTGCGGCCCACCAATGACAAAGCGTCCGGTGGGATTGATAAAGAACTTGGTGTCCGCGTCTATCATTTCCTTAGGAAGGATGGGGTCAAATACATATTTTTTAATGTCAGTATGTATCTGTTCCTGCCCAACCTGCGCGTCATGCTGGGTAGACAACACCACCGCCTCCAGCCTCTTCGGGCTGCCATTCTCGTCATACTCCACCGATACCTGCGTTTTACCGTCAGGGCGCAAGTATTTCAAAGTTCCATCTTTTCGCACCTTGGTTAGCTGCAAAGCAAGCTTATGTGCCAGTGAAATCGGGTAAGGCATCATTTCCGGCGTCTCATTGCTGGCATAGCCAAACATCATGCCCTGGTCACCTGCCCCGATTGCCTGCAATTCTTCTTCGGACATCCTGTTTTCTTTCGCCTCAAGCGCCTTGTCCACACCCATGGCTATATCCGCCGACTGCTGGTCTAAAGCGACCATCACCGCGCAGGTATTTCCGTCAAATCCAGTTGCCGCATCATTATATCCAATCTCGTTTACTGTGTCCCTGACAATCCTGGGAATGTCAATCTGCGCTTTGGTCGTTATCTCTCCTGTGACCAATACAAATCCTGTGCAAGCCGCCGTCTCACAGGCAACACGGCTCATAGGGTCCTGTTCCATTAAGGCATCTAAAATTGCGTCAGAAACCGCATCACAAAGTTTATCCGGATGCCCCTCTGTTACTGATTCCGAAGTGAATAGCCTTTTATCCATTTCTGTTTCCTCCTTTGATAAAAAAGCGGACAAGTCCGCATTAACTCCCTAACCCCCTCGTTCATGAGGGACTTGGACGGTTTTTACGCCGAGTGCGGTCGCTTTAGCGACATATTTCTTATCGCACGGATGGCATAACGTTTTTTATATTATAGGAAATGCGAAGCTATTTCCTATAATATAAAAGGTCCGCTTATGTAATAAGCGAACCTGATAGTCTAAAAGATAATCAAATCCTCTTATTGTTCGATCACTCGCTCAGGTTAGCACCTTCCATCAGGGGTTGCCGTGGCTTCACAGATCCTATGTACCTCCACCACTCTGAATAAGAGAAAATAATACAATATGGAATTTTCAAATCCTTTGCCTTTAGCATACTCCCTTTTGCCAGCTCTGTCAATACTTATTTACTGGGAATCATCCGGGCAATACGTCCTGCGAACTCATTAAAGTTCTGCGTCTGCAATATGATCCTGCCGGGGCCCGTAAGCTTCGTGAGGAATAACCCCTCGCCGCCAAAGAAAATGTTCTTCAGCCCTTTGACCGTCTCGACTTCGTACTTCACCGACTTCTCAAACGCTACCACATTCCCGGTGTCCACTTTAATGACCTCACCGGGCGCAAGTATTTTCTCCACCTTATTGCCATCAATTTCCAGGAACACCATGCCCTTTCCTGACATGTCCTGTAAGATAAAGCCTTCTCCCCCGAAGAAGCCCGCAGATAATTTCTTGGTAAAGGTGACGTTCAGGTTTACGCTCTCCTGTGCGCAGAGGAACGCCCCTTTCTGGCAAATCAGCCCCCCGCAAGCCCCTATGTCCACAGGAAGGACCTCACCGGCAACCGTAGAGGCAAAAGCAATCATCGCGCCAGGCCGCTCAGCTTTATAAGTAGCCATAAACAAGGACTCACCAGAAAACATCCTGCCGATGCTCTTGCCCAGGCCGCCTCTCATATTGGAATCCATGGCAATGCCCTCTGACATCCACGCCATGCCGCCGGACTGCGTATACATGCTTTCCCCCGCGTTGTCAAAAACCACTTCTACTGCCGGCATCGTGTCTCCTATTACTTGATATCTCATGCTCATTCTCCTTTTCTTATACTATGATTTAATTTTATGCTATGATGTATATTGTTTCATCTTTTCCGCCGTCTCCTGTATGGACGTAATCGCCTCTTTCGCCTGCTGGGCAAATTGCAGGTTCCTCACACTAAGCTCGCTTGCCTGTTCCGCGCTGGCAGTTATCTCCTCTGTCGTAGCGGATAAATGGGAAATATTCTCCACAATACGGTTATTGGCGTCGGCGAGGTTGTTAATCCTCTGGTCAATTTCCTCTATGTCTTCAATTAAATTTTCCATATTCCGGTCTAATTTACCAAAACTATCCGCGGCTATGTGGATCATTTTATTCTGGCTCTCAGTGGCATCCAAAGATGTCCCTATGGATTGCATTACCTGGGCAGCATTCTGGTTCAATTCGACAATAATCCTAGTTATATTCTCCGTGCAGTTCTTTGTCTGCTCCGCAAGCTGGCGGATCTGGTCTGCAACCACAGCAAATCCCCTGCCTGCTTCGCCCGCCCTGGCGCTTTCTATAGAAGCATTCAATGAAAGCAAATCTGTCTGGCTGGAGATATCCAGGATCATATCCGCAATATCCTCCACTTCCTGCGTCTTATCCTGTAATTTACCCATGGCGTCGGTCACTTGCTTATTTGTATCTGCAATTTTGGCGGACTGTCCCTTCAATTCCTCCATCACATCCATATTTTCCTGAATGCTCCTATTGGAATCCTGTGCAATATCGACCATCTTCCTGGAACGCTCCAAAGTCTCATCAATCGATTCCTGGATATTCTGCGTCATAATGCTCTGCTCTGAAATATTCTCCGCTGTGATTCCGGTAGTTGAGGAAATCTCCTGCATACTCTGTGATACGATTTTCGTGGATTCTACCAGCCCATCCACCATCTCTGTGCTCTTATTGGATTCCTCGTGCACTGTATGGGAAACAGAAATAATACTTTCCATCATATCTTTTTGTTTCTCGCTCTGCTCTAAAACCGTACCCAAGGCATGGTCGCTGAACATTTTGGTGACGCCGCCCATACGCCCCAGGACATAGAGAACGCCAAGCGTCACATAGATCGTGCAGACCGAATCAACGTCCAGCGTAAGCATCCCTTTTGCCCCCTGCGCAACCAGCCCCACAATATACAATACCAGGTAAGAAAAAAACGTTATCCTGTAATTCTTAGAATCATAATATGGAATCTGTGCGGCAAGGACCCCCAGCAGCAATATATTGATAAACTGCGCGTCCGTCTGCAAAGCCAGCACCAGGAACATAATCCCATATTCAATGCTAATCGCCATTTTCAGCTTAGGCGTCGCCTTATCTTTCAACAAAATAACCGTATTCACAATTATACAGGTAACGATTACCAAGGTATTTATCAAGGTCATGCCAAATACCATCTTCCCTATGGCAAACCTCAGCCATAGATATGCCACATACCCTATCCACGCTGCAAATATTGCCAAAAATATAAAGAGGTTCATCGTACGGTATCGCTCTGATTTGTCATTATAACGGAATTTATTCTCTGTTCCCATAATATTCCTCCTATACGGCCCGCATTCCCTTTCGTTTTTATTATAGTACAACTTTTACTTTTCTTCCACTAAAAAATGATGTTTTCAGGCACATTTTTATCTTTATTTACAAGCCCATGCTTATTGACCCATACATGGAAAAATGATAAGATGGTTGTATGTTACAGATTTAACAATCTAATGTTTATTGATTTATCATTCAGGGAGGTTTTCAACATGGATTACACACAGGAATACCAGCAGAAACTTGTCTCTGCCGAAGAAGCTGTCAAAGTCGTCAAATCCGGCGACTGGGTAGACTACGGATGGTGCAACGGCACCCCGGACGCACTCGATCAGGCATTGGCAAAACGTACCGATGAATTGACTGACGTAAACTTACGCGGCGGCATCCTTTTAAAACCGCTTGCCATTTTTGAACGCGAAGACGCCGGTGAACATTTTACCTGGAATTCCTGGCATATGTCAGGAATCGAACGCAGGCTCATTAACCGTGGGTGCGCTTACTATGCAGCCATCCGCTACTCCGAGCTGCCACGCTACTACCGCGAGCTGCCTGTAAAAGATGACGTAGCGATGTTCCAGGTTTCACCTATGGACAAGCATGGCTATTTTAATTTTGGCCCCAACGCTTCACATTTAGCGGCGGTATGCGAGACTTCCGCTAAAATAATTGTAGAAGTAAATGAAAACATGCCCCGCTGCCTGGGCGGCTTCGAGAACGGCGT
>CATLBW010000035.1 GCA_949879775.1 uncultured Lachnospiraceae bacterium | reverse complement strand
GCATTCTTGCCTGAATGCCGTTCTTGAAATCCCGCCGGTCTCCCGGCTTCGCCTGCCTCTTTGGCAGGTACTCTTTTGAATCTTTCAAGGTCATTCCACTGTTCAGTTGTCAAGGTGGTGTGCTGTTTACCGTGACAGCTTGTATATATTACCATATCTTTCTGCGCATGTCAACAGCTTTTTTTATTTTTTTGTTGCTCTTAGTTTTATTTACCAATCTCTCACCAATCGCAACCAGCTTGAACATCTTAACACAGAATTTTCCATATGTCAATACTTTTTTTCATTTGTGTTAAAAAATATTCAAGGAACGGAGAAGGAGGGATTTGAACCCTCGCGCCGCTATTAACGACCTGCACCCTTTCCAGGGGTGTCCCTTCGGCCAGCTTGGGTACTTCTCCATGTGGCAGAATAGTGATTCACTATTAAGCTAATTGCAGTTGTTTGATTCAAGATAAAACGGAGAAGGTGGGATTCGAACCCACGGTCCCTTTCGGAATCACTGGTTTTCAAGACCAGCTCCTTAAACCACTCGGACACCTCTCCTTAGCATTCAATTTAACTTGTCCGCGACAGATTATCCTGTCCTCAACAACGCGCTTATCATTCTAACAAAATATTCCTGATATGTCAATAGCTTTTAATAAAAATTTTAAAACTTTTTATAACAGCCCAGACATCGCCAAAATCATGGGCAAACCATACTTTGTGGCTTGTTTATGGAAGGCTGGCTGTTACAACATCTTTATAAAAAGCTTCGCAATCTCAAAATCTTCTGGTGTAGTAAGCTTTATATTTTTATAGGAGCCTTCTACCAGGCGCACCTGCCTTTTCATGACAGTCTCAAGCGCCATCGCGTCATCTGTCACGGAAATATCTTTTCCGTTTGCTTCCAGCCCTAACAGCTCCTGGTACGCCCCGTAAATCAATGGGAACGCAAAAGCCTGTGGCGTCTGTATTTGCCAGACAAGCTTACGCTCGGGCGTCTCTGCTGCAAACCCCTGTTCATCGGCAATTTTAATCGTATCTTTTACCGGCATTGCTGCCACACATGCCTGATACAGTTCTGCAGCCATCGCACAACGCTCGATCATTGCCTGGTCCACAAAGGGACGGGCACCGTCATGTATCATCACATAATCCGGATGTTCTGACAGCTTCGCCAACTCCTCCAGGCCGTGGCAGACGGAATGATAACGTTCCCTCCCCCCTGCGACAATTGACCTAACCTTGGTGTATTGGTATTTTTCTACTATTTCCTCTCGGCAGTATTCCAAATCTTCTTTGCCGCAGACAAGAACGATTTCTTCTACCATGCTTTCTTGAAAAGATTGCAGGGAATAGCACAGCACCGGCATACCTTCGAGCATCATGTATTGCTTAGGCATATCTGAATTCATGCGCGCCCCCTTGCCCGCCGAGAGCACGACTGCCGCATATTTTTTCGCCATATCAACGTTCTCCTAATTTCAGATTAGGTACTGCGTTCAAATCCCAGCCATCACGCCTGCCAGCAAGGTACTCATAATAAGCCGCCGTGCCAATCATCGCCGCATTATCCGTGCAGAAAACAGGCGAGGGATGGTAAAACTCCACATTCCTCTGCTCACAAGCCTTACGCATCCCATTGCGCAGCGCAGCGTTCGAGGCAACCCCTCCGGCAATCGCAAACTTATGCACTTGAAATTCCTCAACCGCCATCATCGCATGTTCCACCAATACATCTGTCACTGCTTTCTGGAAAGATGCCGCAATATCGGCCTGCACAATCGGGATATTCTTCATATTACAGCCATTTATGTAGTTTAACACAGCCGACTTGACGCCGCTGAAGCTGAAATCATAGGGATTCTCCGCAACCTTGGCCCGAGGAAACGCAATCGCATCAGGGCTGCCCTCTTTGGATACCTGTTCAATTTTGGGACCCCCTGGATACCCTAACCCAATCGCGCGCGCAACCTTATCAAAAGCTTCCCCTGCCGCATCATCCCTGGTCCTTCCAAGAATCTCATATTTCCCATAATCTGTAACCTGGACCAGATGTGTATGCCCTCCAGACACCACAAGGCACAAAAACGGCGGCTCCAATTCTTTGTTTTCAATATAGTTGGCATTAATATGCCCCTCTATATGATGCACGCCTATCAGAGGCTTTTGGGCAGCATAAGCAATCGCCTTTGCCTCCGCTACCCCTACCAATAAAGGTCCTACAAGCCCAGGGCCGTACGTCACCGCGATAGCGTCCATCTCCGCAAGGTGCATCTGCGCCTCAGATAACGCCGCCTCGATTACCTGGTTGATTTTTTCAATATGTTTCCTGGATGCAATTTCCGGCACAACGCCTCCATAGAGCGTATGGAGCGCAATCTGGGAAGATATTACATTGGAAAGCGCTTCCCTCCCATTGCGTACCACCGCCGCTGCCGTCTCATCACAGGAACTTTCGATTGCCAAAATTGTCACGTTCCTTTGGCTGCTTCCCATCATTTTAATCCTTTCTATGCTACTGGTAAAACCCTAAAATGCGCCATTTATTGCCCTCGTCCCTGCGCAGGATAAATGTCTGGCTGGAACGCTGGCTTCCTTTTTTGCTTTTTATATAGTAGTCCACGTCAGCATAAGCGCATTCCCTGCCTTTGACCTTCCTGAATTCCATTTCATTGCTCGACTCCACACTGGTATTGTACATTTCCTTTCCCTCTTTCACAAAGTTGGAAATATCTTCTTCCACTGCCAGCAAATAGGAATCCTGCGGGTTGATTTCCCTCAGTTCTTCATCCATCAAAAGCCTTGCCTGCTCTGCTATCTGCGCCAACTGCTCTTGCGTATAACCCTGGCTGTAATAACATTTGAGAATCCTGTTGTAAAACTTTACCACTTCACGCGCCGTCTTAGGATACGAATTCTCCAAATCCTTGGAGATAATCATTTCCGCTTCATTGTTAGAAGCTTCCTCCCCCCCGGTTTTGTTTGTAAGGTAAGAGAAATACCCCACGCACAGGCAGGCACAGAAAACCACAATAATGATAGATTTTACACCGTTTTTGTTCATTTAGAATTCCCTCCTTAACCAAAGCCAAGCTCCGTCGTCTTGCCATCTTTGCCCAGTTTCGCATGGGGGTAAATCCTGCGCACCTCATCCATGTAATCCTCCGCGTGCACCAAAGATGGGCTAAAATGCGTCAGCCACATCTCAGACGCCTTGGCGTCACTGGCAATCTTAGCTGCTTCATAAAACGTCATATGCTTATACTGCTTCGCCTTGGCTGCCTTTTCTTTCTCTGCATACATTCCTTCTATAATGAGTAAATCGGCATTCTTCGCATTTTCCGTAATAGCAAGCGTCGGCCTTGTGTCCGTACAATAAGTAAGCTTAATCCCTTTTCTCGGCGGCCCCAATACCATTTCCGGCGTATATGCCTTTCCATCCAGCACAAGGGTTTCACCTTTCTGCAGCCTGCTCCAGCATTCTTTGGGGATTCCTAACGCCAATGCCTGCTCTACCTGGAACTGCCCAATCCTGGGGATTTCAATCGTATAGCCATAACACGCAACATTATGGTTTACTTTAAATGCCGTGATATGGTAGCCTTTCTCCTCAAGATGCTCGACAGGCTGCGTCAATTCCACAAAACGGATTTCAAACGGCAGTTCCGGGGCTATCGTCCTGAGCGCATTCACTACGCGTTCTAAGCCTTTCGGCCCTATCATAGTCACTGGCTCTGTGCGCTCCGCATTCCCCATAGTAAGCAGCAGCCCCGGAAGGCCGCTGATATGGTCCGCATGGTAATGCGTGAAACATATGGTATCAATTGGCTTTGTGCTCCACCCCTGTTCCCTGATGGCTATCTGCGTCCCTTCTCCGCAGTCAACCAAAAGGCTGCTGCCGTTATAGCGGGTCATCAGCGATGTCAGCCAACGGTAAGGGAGCGGCATCATGCCCGCCGTCCCTAATAAACATACATCTAACATAAATCATCCTTTCAGACTAATTCTGTGACCTCCTGCGTCGTCACCGGGACCTGCATGGTCTTAACCCAGGCGTCATAGCACGATTCACAGAGGTCAAATTCCTGCTTCTGTCCATCTTTCCTGGAAAAATAGCCCCACTCCTTTTCCACGTGCAGATAATCCGCTGTCGGAATGGCGCCTTTTTCTGATATTACTTTCCCACAGATATTGCATATAATCTTTTCTTCTGTTTTCATACGGTTATCCTCCCTTGCGGCAACGGCTATTGCCTTTATGGATATTATACCTGCCCGCCTGCCCGATTTTAAGTGGGAATTATAACCATGCCTGCCCCAGGCATCCTTCCATCATACAATATCCAATGACATTACCACCCCGTCTTCACGAGGCAGCTCATAGAAGCCCTTACGGATTCCACTGTTGCAAAACCCAAGCGCTTCATAAAGGCGTATCGCATTGCCATTGCTGATGCGCACCTCCAAAATTGCCCTCTGGATGCCTTTGGCCTTTGCCTGCTTTATATGGAACTCCATCATCCGCCTGCCAATGCCGCCCCCCTGCTCCTCGGGCGCCACCGCGACATTTGTTATCTCACCCTCCTCAAAAGAACAGTACATGCCACAGTAAACAACAACCGTTCACGCTTATACTGCCACTGTAAATATCGTATCCTGCCCCATCGCCTCCATGAAAGCGCCTTCTGTCCATGGACGTGAAAACACTGCCCGTTCAATGGCTGCCACGGCGGGAATATCCTCTTTTTGCATTTGCCGAAATTCCAATTCCTGCCGCTCTTTGGCAAGCCGTTCCCGCTCAGCCTGGGACAGCCGCAAATAATCCGGCTTATGCTCGGCTGCCTCCTCATATTTTCCTTCCTGAAAGTAAAGCAGCCCCAAAGACGCCACTGCCCCCGCACGCTGCTTATTCATATGCGCCGGGGCGAAATGGAATGGCGCCTTACAGTTCCCGCCGATAAACTCCCGAAAAACGGGAACGCCATCTCCCAGAAAAACAGTCGGGCGCCCTTCGTGGTTCACATGGGCAATAATCTCATCAATAGCAACTGCACATTGCTCTTTTATAATGTGCATCTTCCCATCCACAAACTCATAAATCCCTGTATATGCCTGGTTCCTCCTGGCATCCATCAACGGACACACCAAATCACGGCTGCCCCACAAATTGTAAGCCAGCCCATCCACCGTGGGGATATGGATTAACGGCTTGCCCAGCGCGAATCCCAGTCCTTTCGCAGTAGCGGAGCCAATACGCAGCCCTGTAAAAGAACCTGGCCCCGCAGCCACCGCAATGGCGTCTATCTCATTTATATCTAATTCTATCATCCTCACAATTTCATCCAGCATTGGCAGCAATGTCTGTGAATGGGTCTTCTTATAATTTACGGTATATTCTGCAAGAAGGTTCCCCTCTTCCACAATCGCCACGCTCGCAACCAGGCCGGAGCTGTCAATCCCTAATATTTTCATCTGCGCCCTCCTCTTAGGAACTGTTCAGGAATCAAATACCCTGCTGCAGGCGGCTACATCTGGCGCATGGTTATGATGCGGTAGTCAAAACCCTTCTCCAAATCCTTTTCCATGCATATTTTCAGATAATGCTCCGGCAGGATTTCTTCAATCAGGTCCGCCCACTCAACCAGCGTAAGTCCCTGCCCATAAAAATAGTCCTCATAACCAACCTCTTCCATCTCCTCGACATCGCCAATCCGATACACGTCAAAATGGTAGAAAGGCATCCTCCCCCCCTCATATATCTGCACAATGGTAAATGTCGGGCTGCTGATTGGCTCTTCAATCGAAAGCCCCTTGGCAATCCCCTGGGCCAACACTGTCTTGCCCACGCCCAACTCGCCAGCCAAGGTATATACGTCACCGGGCTTTGCCTGCTCTCCCAGCCTCTTCCCCAGCAAAAACGTCTCCTCCGGCGAGAAGCTCTCTGTCACCTGTATATGTCCCTCCATGCTGAAAGTCCTTTCTCAAACGATCAATAGCGCACAGCCAGCCGCCAGCCCTATTTTATATTAAATGGGTTCATTTTTAGACGGTAACCCTCCAGATGGCTGATTGCAAGCCCTAAAACAGCCTCATACTGTCCTCCAATGGCTTCTTTGGGTATAATATAAGCATTGACCCGGCTGCTGTAAATGAGAACCTGGCTCTTGGTGGAAACCATCTTATAAATCTGCTTCCACTCCAAATCCGCCGTCTGCTCTCCCTGGGAAACATGCACGCCGGCATCGTCTATCCGGTACTTTAAGGCATTTTTTAAGACATCCGAAGAAGATATCTGCTTTTTGGAGCGCAGATAAAGGTTCCCTGGCACATACACCAAAAAAAGTATCCCAAACACAAGATACAAAATTGTATTCCACATGCTTACCCTGCCAAAGGTCAGCCCCGCCATAACCAGCACCCAGATCCCCACAAGCGTTGCTATGATCCCCTGGAACCCGTGGTATGCATGGTAAATGTTAAAACGGAACATATCCTTATCCGAAATGGTTACTTCAAATTCTGCTGACATTTTTGCGCTCCTTTCCTACGCGGACATTATACTCTTTTTGGGCGCATATCTCAAGGGAAACTTGTATCGTCGTTTATATTTTATGAAACAAGTTCACCATCTCAATGGCTGTGCATGCCGCATCGTACCCCTTATTGCCCGCTTTCGTACCGGCGCGCTCAATCGCCTGTTCAATGTTGTCTGTGGTTACCACGCCGAAAATCACTGGGATCTCCGTTTTTAACCCCACGGAAGCCACTCCCTTGCTTACCTCAGCGCACACATAATCATAATGGCTGGTTGCCCCTTTAATCACAGCGCCCAGGCAGATAACCGCATCATACTTGCCGCTCTCCGCCATTTTCTGGGCAGTCAGGGGAATCTCAAACGCACCCGGCACCCAGGCAAGGCTAATGTCGTCATCTGACACGCCATGGCGCAGCAGCGCATCCTGCGCGCCCCCTACCAGTTTTGATACGATGAATTCATTAAACCTGGATGCCACAATCCCTACTTTGATATTGCTTGCCACTACGTTTCCTTCTAATATTTTCATGTCCTTTCTCCTTTTCCATTCCTTATCGCAGATGATATCTTATTCCTTTTAATAATTCGTCATATGCTGCATCTTGTCCTGTTTGGTCTTTAAGTAAAATACATCTGTCTTTTTGGCGGGCATCTGAATCGGCACACGTTCCTCTATGGAAATGCCATAGCCGGACAGCCCTGTGATTTTCTTTGGGTTGTTCGTCAAAAGACGTAATTTCCCCGCCCCCAAATCGTGTAGTATCTGAGCGCCAATGCCATAATCCCTTAAATCCGGCGCAAACCCTAATTTGACATTCGCCTCTACGGTGTCAAGGCCCTGTTCCTGCAATTCATATGCCTTAAGCTTATTAATCAGGCCAATGCCACGCCCCTCCTGGCGCATATAGAGCAGTATGCCCCTTCCTTCCTCAGCGATGGCTTTCATAGCCGCCTCAAGCTGTTCGCCGCAATCGCAACGTGCGGAACCGAACACATCGCCCGTCAGGCACTCCGAATGCACCCTGCACAGAACCGGACGCCCATCGGAAACGTCCCCCATGGTCAGGGCGACGTGATGCTCGCCATTCAATTTATTGACATAACCATAGATTTCAAATTCCCCAAATTTGGTCGGCATTTTTGCATGCGCCTCCTGCCTAACCAGGCTGTCCCTGTCCATGCGGTAGCGCACCAAATCCGCCACCGTAATCACAGTCATCCCAAATTCCTCCGCCAGCCCCAAAAGCTCTTTGGTACGCATCATGGTCCCGTCCTCGCGCATAATCTCGCAGCACAGCCCGCAAGGCTTGAGGCCTGCAAGCAGCGCAAGGTCTACCGTCGCTTCCGTATGCCCAGTGCGTTTTAAGACGCCGCCTTCCCTCGCCTCAAGCGGGAACATATGCCCCGGCCTGCGGAAATCCTCTGGCCTTGCGCCATCCTTCACCGTCAATAACGCGGTTTCAGAACGCTCAAATGCCGATATCCCTGTGTCTGTGCCAATACCGTCAATGGACACGGTAAACGCCGTCTGGTGATTGTCCGTGTTCTGCTCAACCATCTGCTTTAAGCCTAGCTGCTGGCATAGTTCTTTTGCCATAGGCATGCAGATCAGCCCTTTGCCGTGAGTTGCCATGAAATTTATGTTTTCGGGCGTGGCAAACTCCGCGGCACAGATAAAATCCCCCTCGTTTTCCCTGTCCGGATCGTCAATTACCATAATGATTTTCCCTTGGCGGATGTCCTCTAACGCCCGCTCCACCGTATCAATTTTCTTACCCAATTTACTTCTCCTTTCCAGTCAGCATCTGTCACATCATAAAAAACCATGCTCTATAAGGAAATTCTCGTCAATCCTGCTCTGGGATTTCTGTGTTTCCTTTGGCACAAGCAGCTTCTCTATATATTTTCCTACCACATCACATTCAATGTTCACAATGCTCCCCTGCTTCTTCTCTGCGAGCGCCGTCTCCTGCCTGGTATGCGGGATTACCGATACCTGAAAATCCCTATCGGTGACTTTTGCCACCGTGAGGCTAATCCCATCCAATGCCACGGAACCTTTTTCCACAATATAGCGCAGGAGGCTATCCTCTGCTTCCACCGTATACCAGACTGCGTTTTCTTCCTGATAAATTTCAGAAATCCTACCGCACCCGTCAATATGCCCGGAAACAATATGCCCGCCAAACCTGCCCGCCGCCGGCATGGCACGCTCCAGATTCACGACCCCCGGCACGGTTAATTCTGAAAGGCTGCTGCGGCGCATAGTCTCAGCCATCACATCTGCGGTAAAGCTGTCCTTTGCCATGGATGTCACTGTCAGGCAAATGCCATTGACTGCGATACTGTCTCCTACTTTCGTCCCCACAAGGACTTTCCTGCAACGAACCCTCACCTGTGCCGATACCGCACCTGTCTTCCTCTCACACAACGTTCCTGTCTCTTCTATAATTCCGGTAAACATGGGGCCTCCTTTCCAATCCTCCCGCTAATGCAAACATCCCTCCCCATGGCGGAGACTTCCACATCCCGCAATTCCACCGCATCCTTCATCTGGGAAATGCCCACACCCTCCACCGGGGATTTGGCGTTAGCCCCCGCAACCAATTTGGGGGCCACAAAGGCATAGACCCGCTGGATTAATCCCTCCCTGAGCATAGAGGCGTTCAGCGTCCCCCCTCCTTCCAAAAGGATGCTGTCAATCCCATGTACGCCAAGACGCTCCATAAGATGCCTTACATCAAGCTTGGGAGCTTCGCCGCCTGCCTTTAAAGGGATTTCCCACAAAACAACCCCTTTTTCCTTAAGATATCCTACTTTTTCTGGCAAAGATTTTACCTGCCCCGGAATATCAGCAGGCGCAAACGGGCGGCGCCCTCCATCCCCTTGGGCAGCAGGCGCGGATGCCCTGCGGAAAGCTTCCGCCGCCTGCCGGTTCCAGGCGATAATTGTCTCAATTCGTCCCGCAGTCTCCACGATCTGGCTGTCACAGGGAATCCGCAGGCGCGCGTCACAGATAATCCTTACCGGGTCCCTGCCACCCTCCATCCTGCAATTCAATAACGGGTTATCCGCCTGCACAGTGCCAATGCCTGCCATAATCCCACGATAGCGGTTACGAAGGCTCTGGACATAATTCCTCGCCTCCTCACCTGTCACCCACCTGGAATCGCCTGTTTCACAGGCAATCTTCCCGTCCAGGGTCATGGCGTATTTCATGGCTGCAAAAGGCAACTTCTGTTCCATATAATGGAAAAAGACCTCATTTAACTTCCTGCACTCCTCTTCCAAGATACCGGTTTCCACCTGCACGCCATGCTCACGTAAAAATTGAATGCCCTTTCCTGCCACTTTAGGGTTAGAATCCAGACAGCCGACATAGACTTTTTTAATTTTTTTCTCTAGGATAATTTCCGTGCAAGGGGGGGTCTTCCCATAATGGCAGCAAGGCTCCAAATTAACATAAAGCTCCGCGCCCTTTGTATCCTCTTGACATCGCAGCAAAGCATTACGCTCTGCATGGAAGCCGCCATACTTTTCATGGAAGCCCTCGGCGATGACCCTGTTATCCTTCACCACCACGCAGCCCACCATGGGGTTCGGCGATACCCATCCTTCCCCCTGCCTCGCCAGCCTCAGCGCCATACGCATATAATCCTGGGGCGTTTTGCCCAATGCTTCCATATCCTCATTCCTTTCTTTTTTTCTTTCCAGCCTTTGCCCCAATAGGTATAGGGACATGCTGCCGATTAGCGGCCACGGCCTGCCCCCTTTAAAAACGGTGAAATATGTTTATACACCAACACCGTAACCACTACGCTAAGCAGGCCCTTTATGAACGTAAACGGCGCGTTAAACACAATCAGGCAATGTAAGATATTCCCCACTCCCGGGAATATTGCCTGATATGCCGCCAATATAGCCTCCTTATCCATAAAATTATAATAAAACGGATAGACAATGTAATAATTGGAAACGATGCTAACCAACGCCATTAGCACAGCCCCCATCATTGCGCCCGCAATGGCGCTCTTTTTGCCCTTCCATTTGCGGTAAACTATCCCTGCCGGGAGCACAAAGCAGGCTCCAAGGAGGAAGTTCGACAGCTCCCCTACGCCTCCCGTGGTGGAAATGAAAAGATGCAGAAGGTTCTTAACCAGGCAAATTACCACGCCGCTGACAGGCCCCATGGCAAAGGCGCCAATCAGTTCTGGCAAATCGGACAAATCCATCTTAATGAACGGCGGCATAATGGGGACGGAAAACTCCAAAAACATCAGCACAAAGGCAATCGCAGAAAGCATGGCTGTCATCGTCAGCTTCCAGGCGTCCACCCGTTTCCCAGTTGGTCTTGTCGCGGTATCCATCATATAAAAGCTCCTTTCGCATTTTAACGCAATAAGGCCTTTCCCATAATAAGAAAGGCACTTTCACGCGTTAGCATGACAAGGTCTTCCTATATGAGAAAAAAGCCCTGAATCCAACCAGATTCAGGGCCCGCTTGCTTCATTGCGCATACACAAACATAGCTGATTTCTTCTCCCATCCAGACTATACTGTCGGCCTTGGATTCTCACCAAATCATGCCTTGCGGCTCACGGACTTGCCCTCCTTGAGGTATCACCGTCGGTCGGGAATTCCATTCCACATCCCAAATCATGCTAACTGCCAAAGCAATGGGAGCAGCTATCCATACAAGTATAACTGTTCCCCTTATTGCTCGCGGGAATCAAATATCCATACAAATATGGCTATTCTCCTCATTGCTCGCGGGAATCAAATATCCATACAAATATGGCTATTCTCCTCATTGCTTGCGGAATAAAGAATGGGCACCCTGCCCTGAAGAACTCTATTTCTTTTACGTCCATTCTACTCCCCGCCCCCATTGCTGTCAACAGAAATTTTTTCCTGTGTCAGCGGGAAGCGAATGGCGCTTTTCCTATTTCTTTACTTTCATGGTTTTTTTGAAACCTGTGGAAGATTTGAAGAGCTTCTTATATTTTGCCACCTTGCTTTTCGGACACTGGATTACGGCCTTTTTATTGATTCCCTTAATAGCGTTCTTGCCTACGCTCTTTAAGGAAGATCCGTTAATTTTAATCTTCTTAAGCTTAGGGCAGTTCTCAAATACGCCTGCCTCAAGCTTCGTGACATTCTTGCCAATTGTCGCGCCGGACAATTTCTTATAGCCCTTGAAAGCATTTTTGCCAATGGCGGTGACCTTAAAGCTCTTGCCGCCAATTTTTACGGTATCGCCAACCTTTACGCTCTTTAAGCTCTTGCTCTTGCCGCCGGTTACTGTCACCGTGCCTTTCCCGTTGGTTTTCGTATTAGTGATTTTATACTTGTAACTGCCAACCGTATAGATTTTGTTCTTCTTCACGGTAATCGTAAATCTCTTGCTCAGGATTCCCTTATATTTCCCGGTCCCAGTGATTGTCACCGTCGCTGTGCCAATGTTCTTGTTATTCTTGTAGGAAAGCTTATAGTCTGTATTTTTAACAAGCGTCTTTCCATTGCACGCCACTTTTACTGCAGGCGTAATTGCCTTTCCGGTATAAACCTGCGATGGAATGGATGCGACGCTGGCTTTGCTGATGTCGATTTTATCATCGACTATCACCGGAGGCTTAGGCGCAGGTTTCGACAATTCCTCGTATTTCGCTTCTGCCGCCGTCAGCACGCCAAGGTTCGTCACATATGCTTTCTGCGCGTCTGTCAGCTTGTCATATGCCGCCCTTGCGGCGTCAATCTTTGCCTTGCATTCTGCCGTCGCCTCTACCGTCCCGATATTATTAATCAATGTCGTGACTGCACTAGCCGCTTCCTTGTCGGCTTTATCCTTGTCGTCATCGCCGCCTGTAGGAGCTGCTTTCATCTTGCCGACGCAAAAATCGTCCACATGGGACCACGCGCCGCCAGCCATATTGCCGGAAATGCCTATCGTCAGCGTGCCGTCTGTTACTTCCGCTACCAGGCCAATGACCTCGCCTTTGCTGTTCACGCTGATATTAGGGATGTCTTCTTTGGCGAGGAGCTTGCCTGCAGCGTCCTTCGCATAGATATACAGCTCATCTTCCGCTTTGAATTCAGAATCCGCTTTGACAGTTACGGCGTAAGTCCCATTTTGGAGATTTCTCAAAGTCTGGTTTAACTCTACCGTAAAATTACTTGTAGACCAGATATTGTACCCTCCCTTACCGGAAAGCACATCCGCTGCCCGGTTCGTCTGTTTGCCTGCTGACCCGGTGTTCGTCCAGTCAGCGCTGGGGTCCAATGCTTTCTCAAAATCTCCGTTGGGCACGTCAACCGCCTGCGGAATTACCAAATCCACTGTATAGGACTCGTTCCTCACAACTGTGGCTTTCTGGGAAACCCCCTGGACATTGACGCCCTCCTTCGCCGCCAAAACCTGGTAAGTGTCCTCAATCACCGGTATGCTGTATGTCCCGTCCACGCCTGCCTTAACCGTATAGCGCTTATCGCTGGCTTTTGTCTTGCACCCGCGCAGCGTCACGGTGGCGCCGCCGACAGCCGTACCTGAGAAGTCCTTGACGGTCCCGGTAATCGTGCCCATTGCGCTGGGCATGGCTTGCTGCGCCACGGTAGCTGTCTCGCCCACCGTTACGGTCACTGTCTTCTGCTCCGGCGTAACGTAGCCTTCTTTTTCAAACCGGACTGTATATGTCCCTGCTAAAATATCAGAAATGTTAAACGTTCCGTCCTCTTTGGTCGCTGCCCGGATAACTGTCCCGTCTTTTGCCAAAGTAACGGTCACCCCAGCAATGCCGGCGCCCTTCTCATCCACAACCTTTCCGCTTACATTTCCACCCTGATTGGTAACCGTGACTGCCGATAATTGCGCAGCCTGCCCTGCTGCCACCGTTACATTCTGCGCCGCCCCCTGAATCTGGCAGGAGTTCACGGCCACAGTTACGGTATACGCCCCTGCCTTGACAGGCGCAATCGCAAATGTCTGCGTGCCACTCTTTAACTTGCCCTCATAGACATAGGTTACCGTCCCGTCAGCCGACGCCACCGTTACGGTGATGTCCTTCGCTACATTAGAGGTGACAGGCAAAGCAATGCTCTCGGTATCCGCACCCTGCCCTGAGGCACGTACCAGCGATACATCATCCACAAACGCAGCGGCATTGGCTGTTCCCTTTGCGATAAACCCAACCTCTGCCTTGCCGCCTGTCACTGTGACGTCCGGCAAAATAACTTCCGTGTAAGCTGCGTGCGCCTGGCTGATAACAGCTTTCTTTGTCAGGCTGCCGGATTTCACATACATGCTCAACTCATCAAACGTGCCGCTGTTCTTAACCTTAGCCGTCAGGTTGTAAGTCCCGTCCGGCAATGCCACGGCGTCGGCCGTCTTCGTGTCCTGTGCGATAACCTGTGACACCTTACAGTCAAAATCTACGGCATCACCTAACTTCAAGGCGTACTTTCCTGTTACCTTATCCTTCGCATTGCTAATCGGGGAATTCCCAGCCCCAATTGTATTCGTCCATCCTGCAAGCTCTTTCAAATCTACGCGGTCCGCGTCAAAGCTGCCGTTTTTGACATAGTTGTTGGACGCGTGCACCGTCCATTTGCCAGACGCTAGGTCTAAATCCCATGCGCTCAGCGAATTAAAGCACGGCGTCCCATCCGCTTTAAAGGATAGCGGGCACCACTGGTTATAGCCAAGCCCATTCCCTGCAAAATCCGCCCAGCGGTCACCGCAGAAAAGAACCGTCTCCTGTTCGCTCCCTTTGACCGTATAGAAGAAGCCGGTCTGCGTAACATGGCAGAAATCCGCGCTGCTCCCATCCATCAAGGCCATGCTCCCCACCGTCTTAAAGCTATCCAGGTAAGAATCCTCCAAGCTGTCTAAAACCATATAATAGGCGTGGGATGCATTCCACCCATACAAATCAGAAGCGCACACATAATATTTGTTGTTATATTTAAACATACAGTTGCCCTCACGCCCTGCGCCCTGGTAAATCTTGTGCGATGGCGCCAGGCCAACCTTGCCGCCTTCCTGCGCGACAATCTTAGAAAGGAAAATCCTTCCCCTGCCGGAGCCATAGGAATATACAAGATAGCTTGTTCCGTCATCATCGGTAAATACCGTCTGGTCGCCCGTGTTAGACGTGCCGCCCGTATAATCTTTCATATTGATACGCTGGTTCCATGTAAACTTGCCGTTCGGGGTATCTGAAGTCAATACAAGCACCTGTTTGCTGAATTTATCGGAATCCATGTTCCCATCCAATGAATTATCCTCATCCGGGCATTCATGTTGTACCAGCAACGCGTATTTATCTCCTACCTTGGCAACGCCAAGGCGCCCTACCCAGGCAACCTCCTGATTGTTCATCTCCTGCCTGCCGCTGACTTCCTCCCTGTCCACGACAAGCCCCTCGTATTTCCATGATACAAGGTCTTTGGAAGTATAACAGGTAACGCCCACAAATTTCGGCGACGGGTCAGTGGAATAAGGGCCTGCTGCCGGATTTGCCGCATATTTCTCAGCTTCGCCATATTTCACGCCATACCAGTAATAAGTGTCGCCAAACTTAAAAATGCCGCCGCCCTGGGAATAAATAATATTGCCGTCGGCGTCCCGCCAGAAGACGTCGTTTTGGATGTTGGCGTCTCCTTCCGTCTTTGCCGCCACCAGGCCTGCAATTGCTTCCCGCAGGGCTTTGTACGATTGCGTGATTTCACTGTCCGCAGCGTCAGCCTTATCATAAACTGCCTGCGCATCCGTCTTTGCCGCCGTCAATGCCGCAAAGGAAGCTATGGTATAATCTTCTGCTTTGTAGGTATTGGCGTCGTCAAGCAATTCCTTTAACTGTTCTTTGGTAAAGCCTGCCGCTGCGCCCGGCAGCCGCCCCATACGGAATTCGTCAATGTTCGTCCAGGCGTCCTTTGATAGCTTTTCACCACAGAAGCCCACGGTAATCGGCTCATCCTTGACTTCTACCGTCATGCCTGCCGCTTCCCATTTATCCGTAGCGGCAATATTCTCTTGTGTCAGGATATTGCCCTGCGCGTCTTTGACATAGGCATAAAAGACGTCGTCTGCGCCGAAAGTCCCTGCCTGCACCATAAAACTGATGGCGTATGTCCCCGGCTCTAAATCCGATAGGGTCTGATAAACGTCAAAATTAAAATCCGACCCCAGCCAAATCCGAAAACGGTTGCTGCCGGAATATGTATTCTTAGCCTCTACCTTCTGAGCCACGCCGGTGGACCCAGAAGCGACGTTCCAGTCCGCAGGGCTGAAATCTTTATTGTCAAACTCCCCATTGGGCACTGACACCGCTGCCGGGACCTTTAAATCCTGCGATACCTGCGCGCCTCCATCCGCCGCCACGGCCTGTGCCACCGCACGCACATTCTGTGGGTTCGCTTCCCTTAAATCGGCGGCATAGGGAAACCCGATCATCTGGTAAACGCCTGCCGGGACCTCCGCATGATACTTACCCTCTGCATCGGTAGTGACCGTATAACGGCTTCCGCCGTCCTTCGCGCTGCGCTCCCTTAGCGTTATAGTTTTGTCTGCTAAGGCGGCCCCGTCCGCATCAACGAACGTCCCGCTGATTGTGGCTGTAGCTGCATCCCTCGCCTCTGCCGCCGCAACCGGCTGCGTTACGCCAAACAGCATGGAGGCTGACAAGGCATACGCCAATAGCTTGCTGATGAATTTCTTTTTCATCTCATCCCTTCCTTTCATAGCTCCATATACTTCACGTATATATTAGCAGTTACTATACCAAGCGTCAGATAAATCTGCCGTGAGTATAAATCTTATCCGCTTGCGCAAAGTTGCGCAAATGGATACTATATAATTTATTATAAAACGATTTTTTCTATAAACAATATCAAATATATCCAAAGATAACGTTTATTTTTTGTGTAAATATACATAATATAATTCATATGCTTTGCGCAACTTGTTGCGTTACCCCATTTTCTAGGACAAAGCGGACAAGGCCTTTCCTATAAAGGACAAAGTGGGCAAGTCCGCATCAGCTCCCTAAATCCCTCATTCATGAGGGACTTGGACGATTTGCTGCGCCGAGCACAATTGCGAAGCAATATTTTCCTCTTGTGCGAGTGCGCATACTATTTTTATCTTATAGGAAAGACACTTTCACGCGTTAGCGTGACAAGACCTTTCCTATAAATAAAAAAACCCAGAAGCATATACGTCAATGCTTCTGAGCCTTTTCTCATTCGTGAAGGACAAATTATGTTGCCATTCGCTATAAAACACCTTAAATCTGGACTAATTCATATTCATTTGTGCCAAGCCCGATCTTCACTGCATGGGCAATGCAGCTCTTCCACTCCGTGTCGGGGTGCGTCATGTGGAAATGGTCGTGCTCCCCTTCTTCCTGATGCTCCTTGATATTCTCATCTAACACGCTATGCGCAATCGGCGGCATCTGATTGCACAAATCTGCACAAGCCTGGTCCAATGCCACCGGGTCAAAGGAAGCAAGCATGCCCACATCCGGGATAATCGGGATATCATTTTCCGCATGGCAGTCACAATTCGGAGAGACGTCGCAGATTAAGGAGATATGGAAGCATGGGCGCCCTTTGCACACCGCATAGCTGTATTCCGCAATCTTGCAGTTCAAAACAGCAATCGAATCATGGAAATCAGCCGCAATCGCATCCTTAGGGCAGACCGCCAAACATCTTCCGCAGCCCACGCATTTATCATGGTTGATGGCCGCCTTTCCATCTGCAATTTCCGGCGCCTCATGGGCACAAATTTTCTGGCATGCGCCACATCCCACGCACGCCGCCTGGTTTACGCTCGGCTTGCCGTCGCAGTGCTGCTCCATCTTGCCTGCCCGCGAGCCGCTTCCCATGCCTAGGTTTTTCAACGCGCCCCCAAAGCCTGCCATCTCATGCCCTTTGAAATGCGTCAGCGATATCAATATATCCGCATCCATAATCGCCTGCCCAATCTTCGCCTCTTTCACATACTCCCCATCTATCGGCACGATAGCCTCGTCCGTCCCTTTCAGACCGTCCCCGATAATCACATGGCACCCGGTCTGATAGGGGGAAAACCCATTCACATATGCCGTCTCAAGATGGTCGAGCGCATTTTTCCGGCTGCCCACATACAGCGTATTGCAGTCTGTCAGGAAAGGCTTGCCGCCAAGCTCTTTGACATAATCCGCAACCACCCTCGCGTAATTTGGGCGTAAAAACGCCAGGTTCCCATACTCGCCAAAATGAATCTTAATTGCCGCATATTTCTCCTTAAAATCAATCGTCTCAAACCCAGCCGTCTTCATCAGGCGGTGCAGCTTCTGTAATAAGTTTTCCTGCCCTGTCGCTTTAAATGATGTGAAATAAACACTTGATTTTGCCATATTCTCCTCCATAATCTCCTTCTGCTTCTTCTTGCTCAGCCCTTTTAAAACCAACTGATACGACTTATCCAGCAAATCTTTCAATAAATCATCCGGCACTTCCCCATCCGGCCTGACGGAATTCCAGTGCACTTTATTCATATAATAGCCCGGCACAATATCCTCGTACTGCTGCCTGAGGAAATCGCCCTCTGACGGTTCCAGCTTCAATGTGATATAGTAAGGCTTATCATCATCACCCAGGCAGAGCGCGGCAAACATCTTGCCCCCAATCTGGTAACGAATCCAGTTCCACTCTTCTTTGAAGTCCTTGGTTACCCCTGCCTTGCCTAATAAGTACTCATCCAACCACACATATCTCATATTGCGCTCTCCCTTATGCCTCATAATCCATGCAGCTTCGCAAAGCCGTGTACGGCCTCACCTTCCCATCAGCGACAGCCACATGCTCCGGATGCGTCGCATATGCTTTTAAAGCGTCTTCGTCCTCAAAAGAAGAATCCAGCATCACATCCATATTCGAGCTTTCAAGCCCCTGCGTATGGACCTTTATGTCCAGCAAACCCGGAATCCTGCCCTGCAGGCCTTCCAGCCCTTCCTTAATGCCGCGCTTAATATCGCTCGCCTGCTCCAATGTATATCCGTCTTTTAACTTCCATAAAATAACATGCTTTACCATCCTAATGTCCCTCCCTGTAATTTGCATACGGCGATTATACTCACGACCTCCGAAATTTGAGGCGCAGTATAGCCACTACGCATAGTATGGGAGAAAAATGCCGCGCTGTCAAGTGTTACAGCCAAATAACGCCCATCCCACAATAAATGTGCATGGTGCCAAAACTGTTACAGCTAACCCTATTCCTTCACCTGCAAAAGCTCCAGGAGCCTGTGCCGGGTCACCTGTATGGAAGCCACAGCCGCCCCGCAGGCGCATCCTAACAGGTACAGCCCGAAACAGGCGGCAAACGTCCCGCTCCCCCTTGCGAAGCGCCCCGGGTCATACAAGGCAAGCCCCCCAGCGACAAACAGGGTTCCGGCAATGCTTAAGGCAATCTGCTCAAGCGCCAGCATACACCGGGCGCGTTTCTTCGTCACGCCAAGGATGCGCAAAAATGCCGCTTCCTGCGCCGACTGCAGGATTACCAGCAGCGGTCCGAACAAGCCGATCAGCACGGCAGCGCCAACGGCAATGGGAAACAGCGATTCTAACAAGGCGCGGATGCGCTCAATATCTGTTAGCCCTCCGGAATCGAGATGGTGAGAAGCCGTTTGTGAGTACACAACGCTGCGCCCTTCCATGTTCTGCAATAGCTCCTCCAACTCGTCGAGCCTGTCATTATCTGCCAGCGTAAATTCGCAGCGCTCTATCGGAAAATCCATCGAAAAAAGCCTTGTAAGGTCATTCCTTATGCCTGTGAACATGCCGCCTCTGATATTCGCGTCTTCGGATTCCACCACACCTATGACTTTATATGCCTTATATCCCTTAGATACGGCATCCTCCCCGGACTGGTCTTTAAGCGTGGCATACAAAAGGTCTGCCAGAAGGCCAATCTCATCGCCGGGAGATATGTTGAGCTTCTCTGCTACCCCTTTGCCGACCAGGCATACCGGGGCGGTTCCCTCAAAGGCAGAGATGTCATAGCCTTTGGCATATTCCACCACGCAGCCATCCCCCATATTGCGGATAAGGTCGCTTGTGGCCGTCATGGGAATATTCTCTTCCACACCTTCCACGCGCACGCCAAAACTATCGTAACAATAGAAATCTTTTACCAGGGAAGAAGTTGACAGCTCTTTGGCATAGCTAAATATGAAATCCGACGCCGTGCCTTTTACGCCCAGCCCATAATAAGCATCCTGATAGGTAAGCTTTGCCAGGATAAACGCCCCGATGCCAGCGGCAAGCACAACCGCAAGCGCCAGGGACACAACCGTTTTCCCTGTACGCGCCATGTGGCGCAAGATGTAGGCAAATACATGCCGGATAGACCCATACTTCCTCCTAACCATCCGGCCCCCAGCAAAAGAAAGCTTCTCCACCGTACCAGCAGAAAGCTTCTCCAAATCAAGCTTCGCCGGAACAAAGGGGACTGCCAGAGCATCCTGGGAATCCGACCAGGCCTCTGCCTTTACCCCGGCTTTCGCACCCTCCTGCAATAATTCCAGCGGCGGCGCCTTCTTCATACTGCGCAAAAAGGAATAAGCTGCCAAAGAAACGAGCGCCACCTCCGAAAGCAGGCACAGGGCTACAATGCTGACGGGTATCTCCGTGTTCGGGGCATATCCCGCCGGAGCGCTGTCCGTCATGGCAAGAAGCGCCTTTTTCGCCGTCCCCTGCGCGTAATACAGCCCTGCTATGCCGCCGATAGGCGCCGCCAGCACAGACACTGACACAAACGGCAGCAAGACAGAATTCCCTGCTGCCCTTGCGGGTACGCCAAGCATCCGCATAATGGCATACTGCTTTTTATTCCGTCCAATATAAAGGTACACCGCAAGGAACAATGCCAGCGCCACCCCTGCGACATACAATACGGTGGTTAAAAGGGAAACCAACGTCCCCATCCCAAGGCTGTCTTTCACATCCAGCCAGCCTTTGTCAGAAAATCCCAGGTCAAGGTCCATTTCTTTTGCAAACTGCACTGCCCCTTCATGGAACGCCTCTATATCCTTGGCATCCTCCACAAAAACGCTGAACTCCTCAGGCCACGTCTCATAGCTGTCCGGAACCTCTACTGGCAAGAGGGCAGAGGGCACATAAATGGTATCTACCATGCCTGTAGAATCAGCGTACGCGCCGATGATGGAGAGTTCCTTTGGCTCTCCAAACCCGGGCAGATCCTTTCCTTCGACAACATCTGCCCCTCCATGGCAAAGCTTGTCCCCTAACCGGATGCGGATGCTGTCGCCAACAGACAAGCCCTGCTTTGTCAGGAACTCTTTGCTGACAACACAGGCGTCCGTATCTTCTGCTGTCATGGAACGTCCCTTGACGATTTCTGCCCTCTGGTCATTAAATTTCGGTATGGCGCGCGTGTCGGATGTATACACAACGTCAAAAGCTTGAATATTATGCTCAATTGCCGCTGCCCACCCCTTCTGGCGTGCAAACGCTTCCATCCCTAAATAATTGTCTGGCATTCCCTCTACCACGCGCAAGGCATCCGTCCCTTTCGTATATTCAAAATAAATGCCCGACTCTGCTCCTCCCTTGGCGTTAGAGCTTGCATAAACAAGACACCGGCTTCCTTTTTCCAGGCTGTCATAAAACGCACGCGTGCAGGAAGACCTTGCATAGTACATATCCCCTAGCGGCACGTCCTCCATAGTGACAGACGCCCCTTCATCAAGCCACCCTTCACCAGCGATTACCCTGACATCATCAAATTTTAAACGGACATGGCCTTCTACCACAGATGCGTCCCTATCATCGATATACCCATCATATGTTCCCTCAAACAGGAAATAGTTGCACCCCAGCAGGCGTTTATAACCCTCTGCCAGCCCGGACGTCATATACCTTGTATCTGCCACCGTCACACCCGGCAGCGATATGAATTTTTCCAATTGTCCTTGCGTTGGCCAGGGCTAGTCTTCCATTTCGTAGTCAACCCCATAACCCGTCTGTACCCATCCGTCGGCTGATTGGACAGCTTTCGTCTCAATAAAGATATCCGGCACCTCATTATCCAAGGATGCGACCGCATGGTAGAGGTCTTTGGCATTCTCTGTCTCCCGCGTGGTAACAGCGTAATCCGTAACGCGGGAAAACAGGGCAAATGACGCCGCAGCAATCAGCAGGAATGTCAGCAGCGTCTTCAAAGGGGCGCGCATCAATGTTTTCAGGGCAATAGATTTTCTCATAAGCTTACCTCCTGTGTTGTACAACAGAATTTATGTTTCTGGGACGCAAGATAATTGTTTCATCTGCAGCTCTGCCGCCACTCACTCCTTCACCTGCAAAAGCTCCAGGAGCCTGTGCCGGGTCACCTGTATGGAAGCCACAGCCGCCCCGCAGGCGCACCCTAACAGGTACAGCCCGAAACAGGCGGCAAACGTCCCGCTCCCCCTTGCGAAGAGCCCCGGGTCATACAAGGCAAAGCCACCGGAGACAAGCATAATCCCGGCAATGCCAAGGACAATCTGCTCAAGCGCCAGCATGCACCGGGCGCGTTTCTTCGTCACGCCAAGGATGCGCAAAAATGCCGCTTCCTGCGCCGACTGCAGGATTACCAGCAGCGGCCCGAACAAACCGATCAGCACGGCGGCGGCAACGGCAATGGGAAACAGCGATTCTAACAAGGCGCGGATGCGCTCAATATCTGTTAGCCCTCCGGAATCGAGATGATACGATGCACCAGGCGTATATATGGAACTGCGGTCCATTTTTTCTTTCAGGAAAGCGTCCAGCTCGTCAAGCCTTTCGTTATCGGCCAGCGTAAATTCACAATGGTCTATCAGGAAGTCCATGGAAAAAAGCCTAGTCAGGTCGTTCTTTATCCCGGTGAAAATGCCTCCCCTGACGCTTGCGTCACCAGATTCCACTACGCCTATGACCTTATATGCCTTAAAACCTTCAGATACCGCATCCTCCTCGCCATTCACTTTCAACGCAGCGTACAAGGAATCCGATAAAATACCAATCTCATCACCAGGAGAGACATGTAACTGCTCTGCCAGCCCCTCGCCGACCAGGCACACCTGGGCAGTCCCCTCAAAGGCCGAACTATCATAGCCTTTGGCATATTCTACCACGCAGCCATCCCCCATATTGCGGATAAGGTCGCTTGTGGCCGTCATGGGAATATTCTCTTCCACACCTTCCACGCGCACGCCAAAACTGTCGTAGCAGTAGAAATCCTTCACCAGAGGCGCGTTTGACAGTTCCGTCACAGTGGAAAACAGAAATTCATGCGCTTCCCCCTTTACGCCAAGCCCATAAAATGCGTCCTTGTATGTAATCCTTGCCAGCACAAACGAACCGATGCCAGCCGCAAGCACAGCCGCCAGGACCAAAGACACTGCTGTTTTCCCGATGCCACGCCGCATATGCCGCCAGATATAGGAGGACACATGGCGCACAGCCCCGTAATTCCTTTGCGGCCCCCATGCCCCGGCAGAGGAAATCTTTGCCAAGTCAAAATATGCCGAAAATGTTACATTTGCCTGTGAATCCGCTAAACCCTCTGCCTTTATCCTCTGCCGCGCCCCTTCCTGCAGCAACTCCAGCGGCGGGGTCTTTTTCATGCTGCGCAGGAAGAAATAGGCAGCCAGGGACACAAACAACAGCTCCGATAACAGGCATAGGATGACCACGCTGGCAGGAAGCTGCGCATCGGGGACATATCCTGCAGGAGCGCTGTCCTTCATGCTAAGGAGCGCGCTTTGTGCTGTCCTCTGCGCATATAAAAGCCCTGCCATGCCGCCAACAGGCGCTGCCAATACGGACACCGCAACAAAAGGCAGCACAACTGAACTCCCTGCCTCCCTGCCGGTAACGCCGAGCATACGCATAATGGCGTATGATTTCTTATTGCGCCCGATATAAAGGTACACGGCCAAAAACAACGCCAGCGCCGCCCCCGCCACATACAGCACAGTTGTTAACAAAGACGTAAACGCCCCCATCGCAAAACTATCCTTTACATCCAGCCATCCCCTGTCTGAGTATTCCAAAGATATGCCTAATTCTTGCGCAAATTGTTGGGCGGACTCATGGAATGCTTCGATATTACGGGCATCCTCGACAAAAACGCTGAACTCATTGGGTTTGGGCTGATAGCCGTTTGGGACCTCCACCGGAAGCAGGGAAGACGGCACATAGATCGTATTTGGCGATGGCGCATACACAAAATCCCCGCTCCCGCCTGCATATGCGCCCACAATGGTAAGCTCCCTGGAATCCGTATATTCGGGTATTTTCTTATCATCAAGTATTACATACCAGTCCGGCGTCTCACTTTCTGCCCGGGCATCGCCATGGCACAGGACATCCCCCAGTTGTATGTTTATGGCGTCGCCGACAGACAAACCGTGCTCCTTTAGAAAATCCTCACTTACCACGCAGGCGTCCGTATCTTCTTCCTCCACAAACCGTCCGCTGGATATGACCCGGCGCTGCTCATTAAACTGGGGGATGGCACGCATATCTGAAGTATACACGATATCGTATGCAGTAAGGTTATGGTTGATTGCATCCCTCCAACCTCTCTGACGCGCAAACGCCTCTGTCTCCAGGTAATTGTCCGGCAGCCCGTCTATGACGCGCAATACCTCTTCCCCCGTCTCATGGGGACGGAAGTATATGCCCGACGAACCATTCGACTTATATCCTGTATTGTTCGCCAGCACAAGGCATCTGCTTCCTATTTTTAAATCGTCATAAAATGCCCGAGTATAGGAAGATTTTGCATAATGCATCTCGCCCAGAGGGACATCCTCGGTTAGGAAAGACGCCTCAACCTCGGGTCCTCCATCACAGGCAATTACTTTGACGTCGTCAAATTTGATACAAATGTGCCCCTCAAGGATTGATTCCCCCTCCTCATAGCCTCCGTATGTACCCTCAAACAATACCTTCCCGCCAAGCTCCCCCTCTCCTACCAGGCGTTTACAGCCCTCCACCCGTCCTGCAGTCATATACCTTGTGTCAGCCACGGACACGCCGGGGAGGGATGCAAACCTCTCCAGATCTTGTTCCGTCGGCCAGGGCCTATCCTCCATCTCATAGACAATCCCGTAAGCGGCTGAGGCTGTCCCATCCGGTGAATCGACATAATTTGTGTCAATCGGCAGATCCGGAACCTCATTATCCAAAGATGCGACCGCATGGTAGAGGTCTTTGGCATTCTCTGTCTCCCGCGTGGTAACGGCATAATCCGTTACGCGGGAAAATAGGGCGAACGACGCCGCCGCAATCAGCAGGAAGGTCAGCAGCGTCTTCAATGGCGAACGCAGCAGTGTTTTCAGGGCAATGGATTTTCTCATAGGCTTACCTCCTGTCTTGTACCATCTTTTCGTTGATTATGTCGGTCTGATCCCTGTAAATTTTCAGCTCAGCACACACCTCTGCAATTTCCAGCATCTCTCCTTTGAACTCACCATCTATATAAAGCTGGTAACATCCGTCTTTTTCAAGCAGATAGGCGTTTTCAGGGCTTGGCTTGGAAAATGTCCCCGGAATATCAACATTATAATCAGCCTCCGCAATCACAGAAACCGACGCCAGGAACAACAGGCACGAAAGCGCTGCCGTAACAATGCCCCTTTGGCTGCTTTTCTGCCAATGCCCCCCGCATATGCAGCGGAACCGCTGCTTCATGGCTTCCCCTTTCTGCGCGGCAAACGTAATCAACAACGCTGTTTCTCCCTGTCTTCCTGCTCGCATGGACTTGACAATGCACTCTAAGTAACCTGTCTTCTCATCCTCATTAAGCCCTGACGCCAAGATACTGTCCACCCTTATTTCAAGCACCCTGGCAATTATTTTATTGAACAGGAAAACTATCGGATTCCACCAATAGATAACGCCAAGGAATTCACATAGCATTTTCAACAGCATGTCATGATGGTAATAATGCAGCATCTCATGCTTTAAGATATAATAAATTTCCTCTTGCGTGTAATCCGTCATCGGCATCAGTATCTTAGGATGCATAACCCCGAAAATAGCCGGTGTCCGAATGCCTGGGAAAAGCAGGACCTCAAAGCGCCCTTTTTTGCCATAAGCGCCGTTAACCCGGTCAATAACCGCTCCCACATCGTGCTTAAAATAGCCCGGGCATTTGCCGGTTAAATTTTTCAGATGAAGATACCCCAAAGCCCGAATAAAAAATTTGCACACTGCGCCCACTGCCCACAGCAAGATAAGCGTCTGCCCGACCGTTACCTCAAACGCCCCAAAGTTTAGCGTGGACATCATCAAATCCCGCAGCCCTGTCATGACATGCCTGCTGGGGAATGTTACTGTGAACCGGAATTCGACCGGAAGCAGCATACGCGCTGCAATAACAGCCAGAAAAAAGATGATTTGCCTGCCCGCCGCTCTCAATGCAAAATCATTTTTAACAACCGCCCATGCCAATAGGGTAAGCAAAACGCAGCTTACCACGCTGGATAACAGGGCTGTTGGCGATACTACCATAGACACACCACCTCTCTTAGGAACTATTAAAAGTTATTTCTTAGCAGTCCCTTACTTGCGTTTCCTCTCCTTTATGACCTTCTCCAATTCCTCCAACAGCTCGTCGTCCCCCACGCTGTCAAACAACGTATTAAAGTACTGCATCTTTGCTTCGAGCTTGTCCATCGGAAAAATCTCTGACGTCACATACTTTATCGCATATTCCTCCGGCGAAATGAGCGGAGCGTAGCTTCTTGATAAGACCGTCCCGCTCTGGACAATCCCGGCAACTTCTATAAAGCCCCTTTGAAGCAGTTTCTTCAATACGCCCTGCACCGTGTTAAGGCTTAAGCCTGGCTGCCTTTCCGGAATCTTTGAGGCAATCAGCGGCTTGCCTTCCTCCCAGAGCACATTCATAACCTCTAATTCCCTCTTGCTTAACGTATATCTTTCTTTTTTACCCATCTTGTCCCCCACTGTCGTTTCATGCCAAACCCTGCTATTTGATTACATTTATTATAGGATTGGCTTCCAGTCGTGTCAATATTTACTTTGTTGTTAATTAGTGTTGTCTGTAAAAGAATACTGTAACAGCTTTTAAAGTCGTTGACTATAACTCACATGCGGTACTTTATCATAATTTTTTATTGTCATCCCATCATCGTTTACATTATACTGTAATTAAAATCTGTGACACACTGAGCTATAAACTGTCCACAAAACCCGAGAGCGCCAAAAGATAATGGCAAGAAAAGAGGTATTCATTATGGCATTATTACAAGCAAAACTATACACAGAAGATGATTATTACAATTTACCGGAGGATATCCGTGCTGAACTTATTGAGGGAAACCTAATCTATAACCATGCGGCGCCATCTAGTGTACTGTATCATTGATATTTAGAGTATCTGTCACCTCTGTTATGAGGTGACGGATGAAATTAACGGATAAAGTGATATCAGCTTTTCTCTAGCATCTCCCGTTTGGAAATGCCACTGTATTT
>CATLBW010000034.1 GCA_949879775.1 uncultured Lachnospiraceae bacterium | reverse complement strand
TGCGAGAATGTGAAGGAAGTTGCCCAATATATCGAGAGAATCGAGGAAATGATAGAAAGAAAGCGTGTATTATTCACCATGTACCTTTATAATAAGATTAAAGAGCATCCGGAAATGGAATTTTATCCAAGGACATTTATTTTTGGAGCCAAGGCAGCGGCAGGTTACCGTATTGCCAAGCTGACAATCAAGTTAATCAACAGCGTAGCTGAGGTCATCAACAACGATGCCTCCATCGGCGGCAAGATTAAAGTGGTATTTATTGAGGATTATAAGGTATCGACGGCAGAGTGGATTTTTGCGGCGGCAGATGTATCTGAGCAGATTTCCACAGCCAGCAAGGAGGCGTCCGGCACAGGCAACATGAAGTTTATGTTAAACGGGGCGGTGACGCTGGGGACCATGGACGGCGCAAATGTGGAAATTGTAGAAGAGGTTGGCGAGGAGAATGCTTTCATTTTCGGCATGAGCTCCCAGGAGGTCATTGAGCATGAGCAGAGACGGGACTATGACCCCATGCAGATTTTCAACAATGACCAGGATATCCGCCAGGTATTGATGCAGCTTATCAATGGAATGTATTCTAAGAATGATTCCGAGCTGTTCCGTCCGCTGTACAACTCACTGCTGAACAAGAAGGAGACACAGTTTGCAGACACTTACTTTATCCTCAAAGACTTCCGTTCTTATGTCGAGGCACAGGAAAGGGTAGAGAAAGCGTACAGGGATGAGAAAGGCTGGGCAAGGATGGCAATGCTCAATGTGGCGCATTCCGGTAAGTTTACATCTGACCGTACAATTCAGGAGTATGTGGATGATATTTGGCATCTGGACAGAGTGAAAGTAGAAATGCCGGAGTCAAATTAAATACAAATATAAAGGGCTGCTGCAAATACGATCGGAAGGCAATGAATTGCCGGAGGCTGTTTTGCAGCAGTTCTTCTTTGGTGGGATATTGAGAATGGAGAAAATGAAAGTGAGAAACTCCCTGCTGCTGCTTTTGACCGCGGCCATCTGGGGCGTGGCCTTTGTGGCGCAGAGCGTGGGGATGGAATACATAGGGCCGTTCACGTTCAATTGTGTGCGTTCCTTGATAGGGGGAATCGTTTTGGTTCCCTGTATCTGGTTTCTTGGCAGGATGGATGGCGGGCGCAAGGAAAAAGAGGCAGGGAAAAGGGATAAGGACGGACGAAAAGATTTGCTGCTGGGGGGGATATCCTGTGGAATCCTCTTATGCCTGGCGAGCAATTTCCAGCAGGTGGGCATTGTCTATACTTCAGTGGGAAAAGCAGGCTTCATCACGGCATGTTATATTATCATTGTGCCTGTGCTGGGTATTTTTTTGCACAGGAAATGTGGGTTGAACGTGTGGGCCGGCGTGCTGTTTGCTTTGGCGGGGCTGTATTTTCTCTGTATCAAGGGGAATACTTCTACCATGGAAATGGAGCGGCTTATTTCCTGGCTGCCTATTGGCAAAGGCGAGGCTTTGCTAATGGTTTGCGCGCTGTTGTTTTCCCTGCATATCCTTGTTATTGATTATTTTACGGTACGTGCTGACAGCGTCAAAATGTCCTGTATCCAGTTTTTTGTGTGCGGGATTCTCTCAGGCTTGGGTATGTTGGCAGCGGAGGAACCGCGGGTTACAGACATCGTCCGTGCATGGCAGCCTGTCTTATATGCGGGGGTTATGTCCTGCGGCGTGGCATATACGCTGCAAATTGTGGGGCAGAAGGGCATGAACCCTACAGTAGCGTCTTTAATCCTCAGCCTGGAATCGGTGATTTCTGTGCTGGCAGGCATGGCGTTTCTGTCACAGAAATTGACCCCATGGGAAATTTTAGGCTGCGTGCTGATGTTTGCAGCGATTGTGCTGGCGCAGCTTCCACAGAGAGAGGGAGGCAGGCAACTTGAAGAATAAAAAAGTAAGAAAAAGGTTACATGGAAAGCTAATGGCAGCATCGGTTACGATGCTGGCGTGCCTTTGCCTGGCAGGATGCCAGAATGGCCAGCAGGCAATCGAGGACCAGCAGGCGTTTAGGCAGGTGGGCATCAATAAAATGAATGAGGGTGATTACGCCGGGGCGGCAAATGCTTTTCAAAAAGCCTTAGACAAGTCGCAGGCAGTGATTGGAGAGCTGGAACTCGATATCTGCTATTATAAGGCGACTGCCCAATATAATGCTGGGGACCCGAAAGGGGCCATTACTACCTGCAATGCGCTGATTGACTATGATAAAAAAGACGCTAAGGCATATTTTATCCGAGGCTGTGTGTACCTAAAAGAAGGGGACAGTGAAAATGCCAGGAAAGATTATTCAAAGGCTTTGGAGCTTTCCGGAAATAATTATGCGCTCTACCTCTCCGTCTATGAGAACCTCTCAGGCGCGGGGTTCACAGAAGAGGCGGAGGAGCTTGTGGCTAAGGCTTTGGACCTTGAGGGCGACACGGCAGAGGACTTTCGGGAGAGGGGCCATATTTACCTGATCCGGCAAGAGTATGATAATGCCCGGACGGAGTTGGACAAAGCGATAAAACAGGGTGACACTAAGGCGCTTTTGTACTTGGCGCAGGTTTATGACGCGCAGGATGAAGGCAAAAAGGCGAAACCCCTTTATGAAAGTTACTTAAAGAAAAATGGTTCTGACACGGATACGCTTATTGCCTTGGGCGAAATGCAGATGGAAGCAGGGAAGTACCAAAGGGCGTTGGAATTATTCCAGCAGGCCCTGGAAGTGGGCAGCCCGGAGAACGAGAAGAGCTTAAGGCGCAATGAAATCATTTGTTATGAGAACCTTTTTGATTTTGCCAAGGCAAAGGAGAAGATGGCGTCTTACATCAAAGATTATCCGGAGGATGAAGAGGCGAAGCGGGAGGATACATTCTTGCAGACAAGGTAAGAAGGCATACTTACAGTAGGAGATTATTTATGGGACAGATGAAGAATGGGCTTATAAGGCAGAGAAAAGAAATGGTTTGGGAGAGAGGAAAGGCAGCGCTCGTCGCACTGCTTTTGATATCCATGTTGTGCAATATGCTGGCAGTTCCTACGCAGGCGGCTAAAGCAGGGCCGGGAAACGCCGTGCAAGGCGAGGCAGGTCTGGGAGACGCCGTGCAAGGCGAGACGGGGGAAGGACCGGGAGACGCCACGCAAGGCGAGGCAGAAAGCTCTGGAAATGTTGCCGAAACAGGGCAGGAAGCTGCTATGGTAAGCCCCGGGGACGGGCAAGGGGTAATAGGTGGCAAAGACGTCTGGCGGTGTGTGGGGGATAAAGAGTATTATTTTAACAAATACGGCATATGCACAATAATTTTTGACGTGAAAACCGGTACATGCCAAAAGTACAGCAATGGCAGGATGTGTGCCGTGAAAAAAGATATTTGCAGGCTGCGCGATGGCAAGTATTATTATTTCAACGCCAAAGGCGTCAGGGATCTGCAAAAGGGCTTTAAGAAGGTATCCAGCAAAAAATACATACAGGTAAAAAAGGGCGGCTATGTGGCGGCCAAGATGGAAAATACCAAGAACATCTGGAAGTTTTATGAGTACGATTATAAGAAAAATAAATGGGTAAAGCAGAAGGATACCTGGAAAATTGTCGACTGCTGCCAGTATTATTTCAATAAAAAAGGCAACTGCACGAAGATATACAATATTAATACGCAAAAGGGCAAGGAATTTACGCAAGGGAAGATGCGCTTGGTAAAGAAGGGCATTTGCAGGCTGCGCAACGGCAGATATTATTATTTTAATGCCAGGGGCGTCAGGGTGACGAAAAAGGGGTGGCAGAAACCATCCAGCAAGAAGTACATACAGGTAGGAAAGTCAAAATGGGTGACTGCTAAAATGCAGGACACAAAAAGGGGCTGGTGCTACCAGAAGTACGATTACCACAAGAAGAAGTGGGTGAAGCAAAAGAAGGTTTGGCTCACTGTCAGCAAGAAACGGTATTATTTTAACGGCGCCGGAAGCTGCACCCGGATGTACAATACAGTTACCAGGAAATGCTATGACTATAATAAAAAGAAACTGCAGCTAGTGAAAAACGATATCCGCTCTATCCGCGGTAAGGAGTATTACTTTGGCGCGAATGGGGTGAAAGCGGGCGAAGCGGGGATGTATAGGACCTGCCATGGCAACCTGGTCTACGTGGCGTCTAACGGGGCGGTGAAAAAGAAAATTTCCGGCCAGATTTTATCTTGTTCCGTATCAAATGGCAAGGTGGTAAGCTGCAAGGTGAAGGACGGCGTCTATATGTGCTATTACGATGGCGGCGCAGAGCCAAGGAGGAGAATTGACACCAGCAGGCCGATGGTGGCGCTGACATATGATGACGGGCCTTCGGTGTACACGACGGAGATCCTTGACATCCTCAGGCAGCATGGCGGCGTAGCGACGTTTTTCGTGGTTGGGCAAAGGGTCCTTGGTCATGCGGACATCGTTCGCAGCGCATGCCAGATGGGATGCGAGATTGGTAACCACACTTATAGCCATCAAGTCCTCACTAAAGTGGGAGCAGCGCAAATCCAGAGCCAGATAGGGGCAACGAACAGCGCGGTACAGAATGTGGCTGGGGTTGCGCCAGTTGTTATGCGCCCGCCAGGAGGCGGCCAAAACCCGGCTGTCAGGGAAGCCGTAGGCATGCCGCTTATTTTGTGGTCTATCGATACGCTTGACTGGAAGACCAGGAATGCCGCGTCCACGCAGGACGCTGTTTTGGGAAAAGTGAGGGATGGCGATATTGTGCTGATGCACGACCTTTACAGCCAGACAGCGGCAGCATCGAGGGTGATCATACCGGAATTGGTGCGAAGGGGCTATCAGCTAGTGACAGTCAGCGAGCTTTCAGACTGCCGCGGGCCTATGGTAAGCGGCGGGGTGTATAGCGCTTTCCGATAGCAGGTTTTCCCGCATGGGTGGTGAGATGATAAGTTTGCTCTCTTAAAAAAGTCCTGCCGGTTATATCCTCCGGCAGGACTGTCTTACTATTAATTGGCAGGGAAGTTTGATTTTCAGGGCGGTCGCTGGATGCTGCTTTAAAATATTAAAAACGATATTGGCGCCGAAGCTCCCCATGTCATAGGCAGGTGCATGGATGGTCGTAAGCGGCGGCGTGGAAAAAGAAGACAGGCTGGTATCGTCAAACCCCATCAGCGAGAGGTCTTCAGGCACCCGGATGCCCTTATCATTCAGGGCGCGCAAGGCTCCAAAAGCTATAGGGTCGCTTGAGGCGATAATTGCCGTGGGAAACTCCTTTGATTCTAACAACTGCCGCATCATATGGTAGCCGGCCTCGGTGGTGAAAGACTCCTCTAAAACGTAAGGTTTATAGAAAACGCCGTGCGTCTCACAGTATTCCGTGAATAAATCCTTGCGCGTATCTGGGAACAGCGTTTGGTCGGCAAGGTATTCCTTGCCTCCAAGGAAGCCAATCCTGCGGTGCCCTAAAGAAGTCAGGTAATCCATGCCCATCCTCATGGCATGCTCAAAATCCAGGGTAATTGTGGAAACGCTGGTATCATCAATCGGCATATCTAAAAAGATAATCCCGGAAGCCATTTCCCGAAAACGTTTCACTTCACTGGCGCTGAATTTGCCTACGCAGACAAGCGCATCGACATTTTTTAAAGAGTCCATATAATTGACGTCCGCTTTGTAAGTGCGGACAACGTGGATGCAGTTCTGCATACAGAAATCTTCTATGCCCTGGCGGATTAACAGATAGTAGTTATCTTCCATTTCCTGTTGGGGGGAAAACCATTGGACAATGCCCAGGGTGTAGACGGATTTGCCGGAAGCGCGCGACTTCTTTTTATAGTTTAAGGCATGTGCGGTATCTAGCACCTTCTGTCGTGTCTCAGGGGAAACATTCAATGTATTATCATTGTTGAGAATCCTCGAAACAGTGGCAGGAGAAACGCCTGCTGATACAGCAATGTCTTTGATTGTTGCCATAAGTACCTCCAAGTCGTTATTTCATATGTGAAACCTTGTTTTGAAATAAATTTAGTATACCAAATTAATGGAAAAAAATAAATAGTATTTTAGTAAATTTACTAAAAATAAAGTTGTCCACAACCTTTACTAAATATGTTGACGGTTTACTAAAGAACCGTTATAATGTGCGTATAGGGAAGAGGAAAACGGAGGGTACTATAATGAAGACGAAGGTATTATCAGAAGAGTTAAAATCACAGAAGTTTCAAGAGCGTTTAAATGAGATTTATGTGGACACAGGGGTGCTGGGATATCAGACAGAGCGCTACCAGAGGGCAATCAAAAAGTTCGAGGAGCTTTATGGTGAACAGGAAGTGGAACTTTACAGTGCGCCGGGCAGGAGCGAAGTCGGCGGGAACCACACGGACCACCAGCATGGGGAGGTTTTAGCGGCTTCCATTAACCTGGATGCAATTGCAGTTGTCAATAAGACAAGTGAGAATACCATAAGGTTGTTGTCGGATGGCTATCCCATGATTACTGTGGACCTGGATGATTTGGAAATTAGAAAGGACGAGGAAGGGACTTCTGCCGGGCTAATCCGCGGCATGGCATATGGGCTTAAGAAAAATGGCCATAAGATAGGCGGGTTCCAGGCATTTGTCACCAGCGATGTATTGAACGGCGCGGGGATGTCCAGCTCGGCAGCTTTTGAGGTGCTGGTGGGGACAATCCTTTCCGGGCTATATAACGATATGGGCGTCAGCCCGGTAGAAATCGCACAGGTGGCGCAGTTCTCAGAGAACGTTTATTTTGGGAAGCCCTGCGGGCTGATGGACCAGATGGCTTGTTCTGTGGGTGGTTTGATCCATATTGATTTTGCGGACCCGGGGAATCCGGTTGTGGAGAAAGTGGATGTAGATTTCAGTGCATATAACCATAGCCTTTGTATTACCGATACCAAGGGTTCCCATGCAGATTTGACGGATGACTATGCATTGATCCCGCAGGAAATGAAAAAAGTTGCGCAGTTCTTTGGCAAGGAATTCCTGCGTGAAGTAAAGCCGCAGGAATTTTATAAAAATATCGCTAAAATCCGTGAGGGCTGCGGCGACAGGCCGGTTTTACGCGCGCTGCATTTCTTTGAGGAGGAGAAGCGTGTGGAGCAGGAGGCAGCGGCGTTACAGGCAGGGGATTTCCAGGGATTTTTGAATAATGTGCAGGCGTCAGGGAGTTCTTCCTTCAAATTCCTGCAAAATATTTATAGCAATAAAGATGTTCAAAACCAGAGTGTTTCCATAGGCCTTGCAGTCAGCGAAAGTATTTTGCCAGGGCATGGCGTCAGCCGTGTGCATGGCGGCGGGTTTGCCGGGACCATCCAGGCGTTTGTGGCGGACGATTTTGTGGGGGCTTACCGTGAAACATTAGACGGCGTATATGGGGAAGGTTCCTGCCATGTGCTGAAAGTGCGCCCGTTTGGCGGGATAAAGGTTATTATTTGACCAAAGGAGGGAAACAGTTATGATAAATGAGGCAATTAAGAAATTGGTGTGCTATGGGTTGGAAAATGGCCTGATTGCGCAGGAAGACGTTATCTTTACCACGAACCAATTGCTGGAAGCATTGCAGATTGAAGAGTATGAGGAGCCGGCGGGTACATATGAGAATGTTGAGTTGGAGCCAGTCTTAAAAGAATTGTTGGATTATGCGTATGAGAACGGCGTGCTGGAAGAAAACGGCGTGGTGTACCGCGACCTGTTTGATACGAAGCTGATGGCGAAATTGATGCCGCGCCCCAGCGAGGTGATTGAGAAGTTCTGGCGGATATACAAGGATGAGGGAGCGAAGGCGGCAACCGATTACTATTATAAATTGAGCCAGGACAGCGATTATATAAGACGTTACCGCATTGCAAAAGACGTTAAATGGAAATCGCAGACGCCCTATGGGGAGATGGATATCACAATTAACCTCTCCAAGCCGGAGAAAGACCCCAAAGCGATTGCGGCAGCCAAAAATGCGAAGCAGGGCGGTTACCCCAAATGCCTGCTCTGCGTGGAGAATGAAGGCTATGCCGGCCGTATCAACCATCCGGCAAGGCAGAACCACCGCATTATCCCGGTGACGATCCAGGACAGCCGCTGGGGGTTCCAGTATTCACCATATGTATATTACAACGAGCACTGCATTGTGTTTAATTCCCAGCACATCCCGATGAAGATAGAGCATGGCACTTTCTGTAAGCTGTTTGATTTTGTCAAGCAGTTTCCCCATTATATCGTAGGCTCCAATGCGGACCTGCCGATTGTGGGCGGCTCTATTTTAAGCCACGACCATTTCCAGGGCGGCAGTTATGAGTTTGCCATGGCAAAGGCCCCGGTTGAGCGTGAGTTTACAGTGGCAGGGTTTGAAGACGTTAAGGCAGGGATTGTCAAGTGGCCGATGTCCGTCATCCGTATTTCCGCTGCGGACAGTGACAGGCTGATTGCGCTGGCAGATAAGATACTCGTTTCCTGGCGGGGATACACGGACGAAGAAGCGTTTATCTATGCCGAGACTGATGGGGAGCCGCACAATACAATCACGCCGATTGCCAGAAAACGCGGGGACAATTTTGAGCTGGACCTTGTGCTGCGCAACAATATCACGACGGAGGAGCATCCATTGGGCGTATACCATCCCCATGCAGAGCTGCACCATATTAAGAAAGAGAACATCGGCCTGATTGAAGTTATGGGGCTGGCTGTGCTTCCGGCGCGGCTTAAGCAGGAGATGGAAACGCTTGCGGACGCCATCGTCAATAATAAAGATATCCGGGCAAATGAGGACATTGAGAAACATGCCGACTGGGTAGAGGAATTTTTGCCCCGGTATGGGAATGTGACGAGTGAAAACGTTATGGATATTTTGCACGACGAGATTGCCCAGGTGTTCAGCAAAGTGCTGGAACATGCCGGCGTCTATAAGAGGGATGAGCAAGGGCAGAAAGCGTTTGACAGGTTTGTGCAGAGCTTAAATTGAGTTATAGGAACGCATTCATTTCATGCGTTTGCTATAATGTCAAAAATATGTAGAAGGGCATTGAATGGAAAACAGAAATCCCCGATTTGGGATTTCTGTTTTTAGATTGCGCCCAGTATGGGTGCAATCTAATCTATCAAAGACCGAAATACGCCCTGGTAGTGGGAAGTGTATAGCCAAGAGCAAAGGTGTCCACCGTGAGGTGGAATCTGAAGAAAGCTTAAGATTGACAAACAGAAATCCGCAGGAACAACCAAGTGCAGATAATTTGGCAGTTAAAGGATGGGGGATATAAGCCCAACCAAGTGCGCAAGGTAGGGATACCTAAAGAAACAAAAGGAGAGTTTTGGAATTTTTTGTGAAAACACGTCGAAGAATGTAATGAAATACAGAAAGTATAAATGTCCAAACTGTAATAAATCTAACTAAAAGTTTAGATAAATTTTAGGAGGGATGAAACATATGATTCGTTTTTTGGATGCGGAAGTGATTGCGGTACAGAAGGGCGAGGACATCTCAGCTTTGGTAAGGCATGTGTTTTTGGATAAAGACAGTATAGACGTTATTTTTGTGATATATGATGAAGATGGAAAATATGATGGAATTATTACGTCTAGCAGTTTTTCATATGCTATGGAATCAGGAGATGAGGAAGGATATATTTTCCGGGAAAAATGGGTCATGACGCCTGATGATGAAAATATTTGGTGTCAATTGAAAGAACTGATTCGGGGGTCTGGGATGGCGGATGCGTTAATTCCGGTGCTTGACATTGAGGGCAGGTTATTATATTTTGCTTATGACGCTCCATGCTTCATGAGTATGCAGTTTGAATCCATATTGGCGGACTTGGAAAAAATGGAAATTGAAATGTTGAGGAAATACTTTAGGGAAGTATACCCATCTGTGAGGGGGGTGCGGATAAGTGATTTGAATGAATGGGGATACCGGTTTTATAAAATTATGGCAAGAGCCGGATGTTATGTAGAAATACTGGGGGAGAAATGGGAGATTTTGTTTCCCCATATAGAAAAGAAGAGGGAAGGGATGGGGGAGGCAAGGGGAACATTGATTGTGGATATTTATGCGGAAGCGACTGAGACGGTGTGTGTGAAAAGCCCATCTGTGCGGTGGATGACTGTAAGAATCGTGAATGAGTATTGGCTGCAGGTATTATATACGCTGAGTTATGATTTCTACGATTGGACGGAAAAACAATTTCTTGGTAATTGTGAGGGAATCCGTTTTCTGAAAGTGCTTGTGCCGAGAAAAAAAGAGCTAGACTTTGTGCTGCCATGGGAGGATAAGTGTAAGAGGCCTATACAGGATGCTTTCAAGGATGGGGAACCTGAAGAGATAGCTTGCTGCCGGAAAGTATATGGAAGAGAGATAACGAAAGAAGAATGGGACAGACGGTTTAAATCTAAAAAATCAGAAACAAGGTATATTGCGGGTTCCGCTGTGCAGATGATACATTTTGGAAAGAACGAGAGCCGGAAATTATATGTGATTGGTCCGTGTATTGTTGCGGGCGAAATGACCTGCGATGATGAAGAAACATTCCTGTATTGCCTGTACTGTGAACTGAGGGACAGAGGAATGAAATATTCCGTTATTGGACTTGTGGTAGGACAGGGATTCCAGATGGATTTATATTGGAATATTTTGGACAGCCTGACGCTATGGCAGGATGATATGGTGCTCAGCATACGTGAAAATCAGGAACAGCATGTTTGTGAAGAAACGAGAAAACTGGTTTTAACAGAATTATATAATTCGCGGGAAGAATGTTGGTTTTACGATAGGCCGATACACACAAACTATGCAGGGAACCGGGCGGTAGCACAAGCAGTGGCAAAAGAGATTGCGTCTTATGCTGGAGAAATGTACAAGACACCAAGCGGAAGCATACGGACTGGGAGAAGGCTGCTTAGTTCGGACGAGTATGAAGCGGTGGAACAGTATATCCAAAAAATACAGAGTGGCAGGTATTGGAAAGAACGGGGGATAGTTGGTGCAATTGTAATGAACTGCAATCCTATGACAAAAGGACATCTGTATCTGATAGAAACTGCAAGAAAGAGCGTGGATTATCTGTATGTGTTTGTGGTGGAGGAAGATAGGTCGGACATTCCTTTTGACGTACGCTATGCCATGGTTCGGGCGCAGATAAAGGCGATGGATGGCGTGTGCGTGGTGCCGTCAGGGAAATTTATATTGTCCTATGAGACAATGCCCCTGTATTTTGAAAAAGCAGTGAAACAAGAAGCAGTGCTGGACGCCTCCGGCGATTTGCAGATATTCTGTCAGTATATTGCGCCACGCCTTGGAATTACGAAAAGATTTGTAGGAGAAGAACCCACAGATAAAGTGACGCGGCAATATAATGAAGAGATGAAACGTATACTGCCTTGTTATGGCATGGAATTGATAGAGATTCCCAGAGTAAGACAAGGGGGAGAATATATCAGCGCTTCAATTGTGAGAAAATTAGTGAAGGAAGGAAATTGGAAGGCGGTTCAGCAATTGGTTCCGGAAGAGGCATACAACGTATTTAGTAAAACAGGTATTGACGGATAAGGTTGATGATAGGGAAATTCATTTTAAAACTGCGCATATCAGAAATAACAGGAGGTATTTTATGGCAGAGTCTTTTACGATAGAACAAATGCAGGAGAAAGTAATCCTAGTAGGCGTTAGCCTGTGCGAAGGAGACGACACGCAAGATTCCATGGATGAATTAGCGGAATTGGCAGAGACGGCGGGAGCGGAAGTTGTAGGGATGACAGTGCAGGGCAGGGACGGCATCCATCCGGGTTTTTATGTCGGAAGCGGGAAATTGCAGGAAATCCGTCAAATGATTTTTGACTTGCAGGCGACTGGCATAATATGTGATGATGAATTGTCGCCCGCACAGCTTAGGAATATGGAAAAAGAGCTGGACTGCAAGGTGATGGACAGAACGTTAGTCATCTTAGATATTTTTGCGGGCAGGGCATCTACCAGCGAAGGGAAAATCCAGGTGGAGCTGGCGCAGCTGCGTTACCGCCTGAGCCGCCTGACTGGCCTTGGGACTTCGCTGTCCCGGCTTGGCGGCGGCATCGGCACCAGGGGCCCGGGGGAGAAGAAGCTTGAAATGGACCGTCGCTTGATAAAGACCCGTATATCCCAGCTCAAAAGGGAATTGGAGGAAGTGCGCCGGCACCGAGAGGTTACGCGGGTACAGAGAAGCCGCAGCCATGTGAAGGTGGCGGCTATAGTAGGCTATACGAATGCTGGAAAATCCACACTGCTCAATCGCTTGACAGACGCCAATGTCTTGGAGGAAGATAAACTGTTTGCCACCTTAGACCCTACCACCCGTAACTTGAAATTGGACAGCGGGCAGGAAATTTTACTCACGGATACCGTAGGGTTTATCCGCAAACTGCCCCACCATCTAATCGAGGCATTCCGCAGCACATTGGAAGAAGCGAAGTACGCGGATTTTATCATCCATGTGGTGGACGCCTCTAATCCGCAGCGGGAGAAACAGATGCACATTGTCTATGAGACATTGCATAACCTGGGGGTTGAAGGGAAGAAGATTATCACGCTGCTTAATAAGCAGGATAAACTAGAGCAGGAAGCGCTGATAAAAGACTTAAAAGCAGATTATACGTTGAAGGTTTCTGCTTTGACAGGGGAGGGCTTAGGGCAGGTTAAGGAAACGCTGGAGGAGGTTTTACGTGAGGATAAACAATTCCTGGAAGGGGTTTTCCCGTATGATATGGGCGGCCAGGTCTCTGCAATCCGTAAATATGGCGAACTTCTGGAGGAGGAGTACCGGGAGGAGGGGATTTATGTGCGTGCGTTTGTTCCGGTGGAACTTTACCCTAACCTCAATAAAGCGCTGCGCTTATGATGTCCGTGCTTGGCGTAAGCGGGGGTTTCATTTGTATCGTCACCGGCAGGAAATTGAAGAAGTATCAATCCTCTTGAAATCAGGATGCCAGGCGAACGGATTTACCCTCCCTGCATAAAATAAAAGAAAAACCATGGAGAAATTATGGCTGCAACAATTATTTTGGATGCCGGTCACGGCGGATACGACAATGGGGCTTCCTACCAGGGAAGAAAGGAAAAAGACGACACATTGCGGGTGGCGCTCGCGGTTGGGCAGGAGTTGGAAGATGAGGGCTATAACGTGCTGTACACAAGGACTACCGACCGTTACGACTCCCCGATTGAGAAAGCGAGGATTGCCAACCGTTCCGGCGCTGATTATTTTATATCGTTCCACCGGAACTCAGGAACCAACCCTAATACCTATAACGGGACCCAGGCTTTAGTCTATGCGGCGGACACGGAGGCGGAGCGCATAGGAGAAGCCATCAACCAGGAGCTTGTGGATTTTGGGTTTAAGGATTTAGGCGTGGTGGAGCGCCCTGGGCTTGTGGTGTTGAGGAGAACCCAGATGCCTGCCGTTTTGATGGAGCTTGGGTTTATCAATAATGATATGGATAACCAGAAGTTTGACGAGGAGTTTGATAAAATGGTAGATGCCATCGTGGATGGGGTGGAACGGGCAATTCCTTTAGATACAGCCCCAAGGAGGTATGGGGTACAGGTGGGCTTGTTTAGGCATGAACCCAACGCGCAGTATCTCAGTGAGCAGCTCGAAAACCAGGGATATTTTGTGACTGTGCGTGAGGATGACCCCTATTATGCGGTGATTGTGGGGCGCGAACCGACGTTAGAAGACGCGAAGGCCCTTCAAGACCAGCTCAGGCAGGATGGATATGATACCCTGGTTGTCACCTTATAAAATTTTTATAAATTTCAAGAAAAAGGTTTACAAGCATTGTAGAATTTTGTATGATAAAAAAGTCTTTTGTTGAATGTAATCATCTGATTATGAATGAAATCGGCACGGTTCCGTGCACAATCCCAATGATAAAATTAGAAATGGAAAGATACCTGTTTAAAGCGTAAGCAGAGGATTGTTTTGTGTTTCCTCCGGCAAAGGAGAGAAATTCATGAAAATAGCATTTTGGAGTGAACAAAAGGGCGCGGGGGCAACCTTCAACCTTGCTGTAATCGCCTGTGCAGCAGTCTGTTTACATCCCGTTTCTGTTGCCGTGGTCTCCGGGCGATATCACGACGAGAAATTGGAGCGGAAGTTTTTCGGGAAGCCCCGCCATGTTCCCGGGATAACAGAAGCGGCGTATGGGCAGCGGGCAGCGATGGCAGAAGAAACGCAGGAATATTTCCTTAGCAGCGGCCTGGAATGCCTGTTGTGCAAAGAAAGGCGGGAAGATTTGACAGAAGCGATTGTCAAGGCTAATATGCGCCAGGTAGTAAAGGACAGGATGTACTGCCTGCCGGCAAATGCCGGGCGCGAGTATGAATGGTGGTACCGCGACCACCGGTTTGTGCGAATGGGCCGGGTGATGGACGCGGTGGAGTCTTATTTTGACCTTGTGTTTATTGACTGTGGAAGCAGGCAGGATGATTATTCGAAGAAAGTTTTGGATGAAGCGGATATTTGCGTGCTGAATATAGGGCAGGACATAGACGATATCGGGGAATTTTACCGGAATCCGCCCAAATTTAAGGGAGAAAATTTTTTTCTGTTGGGCAAATATTTTGCCGATGCTTTGTATAACCGCAAGAATTTGCAGCGCATTTACCGCATCGAGGAAAACCGCCTGGGCGCCATCCCCTACAATCCGCAATTACATGCCGCAGAACAGATGGGGAAAATTGATGGTTTTGTCGGGAATCATGTCGGCGAGGGGGCAGGGAGAAAGGATATAGGGTTTGAGAAAGAGCTAATCAGGACAACCAACCTGCTCCTTAAATTGGCAGGGTTGGTCGCCTGAGCAGTTATTATACTGAGCGTCAGATAAATCTGGCGCTTGTCATAACATGATGCGCACAGCCGCATAAAGAATTATGCCGCTTTGCGGCTGCGGCTGGCGCCAACTCTGGCAGATTCCATCGGCGATGAGTTTAACAAGTCTCTGGTACGGGATAAGCCTCGCCGAAAGTCTCTACGGTAACTTTTTTCATTAACTGGGGCATTAAGGGCCTGTCTGTGTAGGCATCAGTGGATGTCTCAGCAATTTTATTGACATTTTCCATGCCTTCGGTGATCTTGCCGAAAGCAGCATAAGCCCCGTCTAAATGGGGGGAGTCTTTGTGCATGATGAAGAATTGTGAACCAGCGGAGTCAGGGTCCATGGTGCGTGCCATGGAGAGGACGCCCGCGCTGTGTTTCAAGTCGTTGGTAAAACCATTCTGGGTGAATTCCCCGCGGATGCTATAGCCTGGGCCGCCAGTGCCGGAGCCGTCAGGGCAGCCGCCTTGGATCATGAAGCCCTTGATGATACGGTGGAAGCAGAGCCCGTCATAGTATCCCTTGCTAACCAGGCTAATAAAGTTATTTACGGTGTTGGGGGCAGTGTTAGGATATAGCTCTGCTTTGAAGGTGTCCCCATTTTCCATCTCAAATGTAACGATTGGGTTTTTGGCCATTGTCATATACCTCTTTTCCTGTGATTTGCTTAAAGTATATATCAAAATTCCCAATTCGTAAAGCCGGAATACTGTCGACATGAACTGCGAATATTTTTAGAAAGTCAATGATATTCTTTTAGAAAAATTTTACTTCATCGATGTGCCATCGATATACGAAAGGGGAACTAACACTCATGGCAGATAAAATATTTGAAAACAATCAGGTTACTATTACAGGGGAAATCGTTTCCGAGTTCCAGTACAGCCACGAAGTCTTTGGAGAAGGTTTTTATATGGTGGAAGTGTCTGTAAACCGCCTGAGCAACTTTGCAGACGTGATTCCTATGATGATTTCGGAGCGTTTGATTGATACGCAATGCAGCTATATTGGGCAGTATATCCGCGTTGATGGGCAATTCCGCTCTTACAATCGGCATGAGGAGAAGAAGAACCGCCTTGTCCTGTCTGTTTTTGTACGGGAAATGGAATTTGTGGACGAGGTCCCAGAGGGAGAGAAAAGCAACCAGATCTTCTTGGACGGTTATATATGCAAAGAGCCGATTTACCGCAAGACGCCTCTGGGCAGGGAGATTGCAGACCTGCTGATTGCTGTAAACCGTTCTTACGGGAAGTCAGATTACATACCTTGCATCTGTTGGGGCAGGAATGCGAGATTTGCCTCTGGGTTTGAGATTGGGGGGCATGTACAGGTCTATGGAAGAATCCAGAGCAGGGAGTATGTGAAAAAGCTTTCCGAGACAGAGGTGGAACACAGGGTAGCCTATGAGGTGTCTGTGAGTAAGATAGAGTACTTATAATTTTCCTTGGCATTATTGCGTCTGGCTGAACTGCCGGTTGCATTTCCCGCGGCTTTGTGGTATTTTAAAAAAAGCTAGTTGTGATAGAGAAAGGAAAACGGCATGGGTAAGGAAAAGGTTACTGTTTATTGCGGAGATGGAAAAGGTAAGACAGCAGCAGCGCTTGGTTGTGCATTGCAGGCTGCTGGGCAGGGCGGGAGCGTCATTATCATCCAGTTCCTTAAAGGGAGGAAAGAAGAAGAACTGGAATTTCTGCGGAGGCTGGAACCGGAAGTGAAGTTTTTCAGCTTTACAAAATCTGAGAAGAATTACGAGGACCTGTCCAGAGAGGAACAGCGGGAACAAGCGATTAACATCCGCAACGGGTTCAATTTTGCGAGGAAGGTGTTGGTAACAGGGGAATGCAGCCTTTTAATCCTCGATGGTTTTTTGGGGCTTTGGGAGAACCGTATGGTCTCAGAGGAAGATATAAACGCACTGATGGACGCGGCGTCCGAAGATACAAAGATTATTTTTACCGGAAGGGTTTTGGACGGCAGCCTGCGTAAATATGTTGGAAAGATTTATAAAATCTATGAGGAGCAATGTTGACGGAATTATTGGTAATTATTGAGAACGTTGTTGACTTTGTGGGAAGAAAATGCTATATTATTTTCAGTTGAAACATTTTAGAATTTTAAGCCGGCTCATTAGTAGTCGGCTTTTTAAGGAGGATATCTGTATGGCAATTTTCAAGGGAGCTGGTGTTGCGCTTGTAACGCCGATGAAAGACAATTTGGACGTCGATTATGATAAATTGGCAGAGCTTTTGGAAGACCAGATTAAGAATGGGACGGACAGCATTATTATCACGGGGACCACAGGGGAAGCGTCCACGCTTACGGAAGAGGAGCACTTAGAGGTAATCCGTGCGGCAGTTTCCATTGTGGGAGGAAGGATTCCGGTGATTGCGGGAACAGGCTCTAATTGCACGAGGACGGCTGTGTATTTGTCTAAGCAGGCGCAGGAGGCGGGAGCGGACGGCCTGCTGGTGGTGACGCCGTATTATAATAAGGCGACGCAGAAGGGGCTTATCAGCCATTACACAGAGATTGCGAAGAACGTAGACCTCCCTGTAATCTTATATAATGTCCCGGGAAGGACCGGATGTAAGATTGCCCCGGAGACAGCGGCGGCTTTGGCGCGCGATGTGGAGAATATTGTGGGCATGAAGGATGCTGTGGGGGATATATCTTATACGCTGCGCCTGATGGAACAGACACAGGGAGACTTTGATTTGTATTCCGGCGAGGATGGGCAGGTAATCCCCTTGCTCGCTTGTGGAGGTATCGGCGTAATTTCTGTGCTCTCGAATGTTGCTCCGAGGTATACCCATGACATGGTGATGAATTATCTGGAAGGGAACCAGCAGGAGGCATTGAAGATGCAGTGCAAGGCGCTCTCTCTGGTAGACGCGCTGTTTTGCGAGGTGAACCCAATCCCGGTAAAGGCAGCTTTAAACCTTATGGGCTGGGAGGTCGGTTCCCTGCGGGCGCCGCTCAGTGACATGGAGCCGGTGAATTTGGAGAAGCTAAAGAAAGCAATGCAGGAGTTCGGGATATTATAGTAAACGACAAAAATAATTGTTGTTTACTGTAAATTGAGCGTTAGATAAATCTGCCGCACGGCATAACAGGATGCGCACAGCCGCATAAGGAAATAGAACAAAGTGGGCAAGCCCACTTCACCCCCTTACCCCCGTTCATGGGGGATTGGCTTGCACACTTAGGCCCTGCTGCATCGGCAGCGGGGCCAAATTATACGTCCAGGAGGAAAAACAGATGGTAAGAATGATTATGCATGGCTGCAATGGAAAAATGGGACAGGTTATTACGGGAATCTGTAAAGAAGACAGTGGGATTGAGATTGTGGCAGGTGTAGACCCCTATACCGGCCTGGAAAATGATTACCCGACATTTGCAAATATCGCGGATTGTGGGATAGAGGCCGATGTAGCAGTGGATTTTGCGGCTGCGCCGGCAGTGGATGGGCTGCTGGATTACTGCGTGGCACATAAGCTGCCGTTGGTTTTGTGTACAACCGGGCTGAGCGAGCAGCAGCTTGCAAGGGTAGAGGAAGCGGCGAGGCAGACCGCTGTGCTCAAGTCTGCAAATATGTCATTGGGAATCAACCTGCTGATGGATTTGTTGAAAAAGGCGGCCAAAACGCTTGCGCCGGCAGGATTTGACATGGAGATTGTAGAAAAACACCACAATCAGAAGCTGGATGCGCCGAGCGGGACAGCGCTTGCCCTTGCGGATTCCCTCAATGAGGCTTTGGATAATGCTTATGCCTATCAGTATGACAGGACACAGGACAGGAAGAAACGTGAGAAATATGAAATTGGCATACAGGCGGTCCGCGGCGGCAATATTGTTGGGGAGCATGAGGTAATATTTGCAGGGACAGACGAGGTCATTGAGTTTAAGCATACGGCATATTCGAAAGCGGTATTTGCCAAAGGCGCGGTGGAGGCGGCAAAATTCCTTGCTGGCAAGCCGGCAGGAAGGTACGAGATGCGGGATGTGATTGCCGCAGCCACAAAGATGTAAGAGGGCGAAGCTTGGGATTTACAGGGAAAGGAAGGGCGGCAATGTACAAAATGATGACGCCGGGGCCTACGCAGGTAAAAGAAAATGTCCGTCTGGCGCGGGCAGGAGAATGCGGCAACCCGGACATTGATGAATCTTTTTTTGATTTTTATAAGGAGACCTGTGAGTTAATCAGCCGCCTGCTCCATACAGGGAATGAAACGTTAATTCTGGGTGGGGAGGGCATTTTAGGGCTGGAAGCGGCCTGCGCTTCCCTGACGGAGCCGGGAGACAGGGTGTTGGTATTAGATAACGGTATTTTTGGGGAAGGGTTTGCAGATTTCGTATCCCTGTATGGCGGCGTGCCTAAGAAATATACGGTGGATGGCAAGAACCCCATTGATGCGGGGGATTTGCAGGAATTTCTGGAAAAGGACCACGGTTTCAAATATGCGACGCTGGTGCATTGCGATACGCCCAGCGGCATTTTAAATGATATTGCCGTACTTTGCCCGCTCCTCAAGAAATATGGCATATTGACCGTGGTAGACGCTGTCTCTTCTATGTTTGGTGAGGAAGTGCATGTGGATGGCTCCCAGATTGATATTGTCTGCGGAGGTTCGCAGAAGGCGGTTTCCGCGCCGCCGGGGCTGGCTTTCGTGACAGTGAGCGCAGACGCCAAAAAGGCCATGGCGGGGCGCAAGACGCCGATTGCCTCTTTTTATGCCAATTTGCAAGTGTTTGAGGGTTATTATGAGGCAAAATGGTTTCCTTATACGATGCCTATCAGCGATATCTATGGGCTGCGGGCAGCCCTGGACAATATTGCGGCTGACACAGATATGTTGGCGCGCCATGCGAAGATTGCGGCGGAGTGCCGGAAATCTTTAACAGAGGCGGGCCTAAAGCTGCATTTACAGAGCGGGTTCTCTAATACGGTGACGGTATTTGACGTGCCGCCGGGGACGGCTGCGCAGGAAATTTTGGACGTGATGCGCACGGAGCATAATATCCTCCTTGCCGGTTCGTTTGGCAGCCTTTCCGGTAAAGTGATCCGCATTGGGCATATGGGCGCGAATGCCAATGAAAAAGATATGGCCGATACTATGGAGGCCCTATGGATGACATTGAAGAAATTGGGCGTAGAGCTACGGTAAACGACAAAAATAATTGTCGTTTACTACAAAATGGAGATAAGTTTGGGGATTGACAGAATGCCATTCTTGTGAGATAGTAAGCAGAAAAGGGAAACAGCAGATTTGTTTCCTTACTATAATATAGAAGCGCTATTCCAGGCGGCAGGGCGTGGGAATAGGGAAAGCGGGAGCAGATATGTCAACGTTAGATAAAATCAGGGAATTGAAACGAGAGCGGAATGCTGTGATTCTGGCGCATTATTATGTGAATGACGAGGTACAGGCGGTTGCCGATTATGTTGGGGATTCCTTTTATCTCAGCAAAATTGCTGCAAAGGAGGAAGCAGAGACGATTTTGTTCTGCGGCGTGTCCTTTATGGGGGAGAGCGCCAAAATCTTAAGTCCACAGAAGGCTGTTATCATGCCGGACATGCAGGCGGACTGCCCCATGGCGCATATGGCCGATATTGGGAGAATCCAAGAAATGCGTAAGAAGTATGAAGACCTCGCTGTTGTCTGTTACATCAATTCCACGGCAGAGTTAAAGACGTATTCTGATGTGTGCGTTACGTCGTCAAATGCTTTGAAGATTGTAAGGAAGCTGCCTAATCGGCATATTTATTTTATCCCAGATGAGAACCTGGGGCGTTATGTGGCGTCCCAGGCGCCGGAAAAGCAGTTTATTTTCAATGATGGTTTTTGCCATGTGCATAAAAGCATTACTGCGGAAAATGTGCGCAAAGCGAAAGAGGCGCATCCGGACGCGCCGGTCCTGGTGCACCCGGAGTGCACGCCGGATGTGGTGGGAATGGCCGATTATATCGGCAGCACCTCTGGGATTATTGACTTTGCGACGGCAAATGAAGCCCGGGAATTTATTATCTGCACGGAGATGGGTGTTTTATATGAACTAAAGCAGAAGAATCCGGGCAAACGTTTTTATTCAGTGGGGCATCGGCAATTCTGCCCCAATATGAAGCGCATCACTTTAGAGAAGGTTGCGGATGCATTGGAGCAGATGGATAATGCCATAGAGCTTGATGAAGAGGTGCGCATCCTTGCCTATAAGCCCTTAGAGCGTATGCTTGCATTAGGGCAGTAAGCCGCGGTATTTTCGCCCCGTCAGTTTTGGCGGGGCATTTTGCGTTTGAGGCGCCGTGCAAGGTAGACAAAAGGTGTGTCTGCGAGGCTTGTGGCAATAAAAATCAGATAACTTGAGACAGCGATGGAAACAAGGGTCTGCGTATCATGGACGCCCAGGAATGCTCCCCAGGTAAACAGGATGGTGTTCAAAAGCTGCGAGAGCAGCGTGGAGCCATTGTTTCTCAGCCACAGGAATTTCTGGCGGTCCTTAAATTTTCGTTCCGTAAATTCCCACCATTTGTGGTATGCCCACACGTCGAAGAGCTGGACGATAACGTACACGATAATTCCTACGGCCATCAGCCGCGGGGTGTTGGAGAATACGGTGCGTATGCTTGGCGTGGCGAAGTCATTTTCGTTCGGGGTGTAGAGCATCCAGGACTGGCTGATTAAAATGAAGCACACGGAGGTTGCGATGCCCAGCCATACGGCTGTCTGCGCGGCCTTTTTGCCATACAGCTCGCTCATGATGTCGGTCACAAGGAAGGTGGAGGCGAAAAGGATGTTGCCAAGCGTCATTTCCATGCCGAACGCATTGACGACAATCAGCACTTCAATATTTGCGGCGATGGTGGCGATAACCGTCCACAGATAAAGCCCCTGTTCCTGAAAGATGGCGAACAACGCCAGCACGGCGGAATAAGTAAGGATAAGCGATAAGATTAAAAGGGTTTCATTTTGCATGTTCTACGACGCCTCCTACGCCGAACGCGGTATTTTCCATCAAAATATCCACGCGGCAGTTTTCCATATATTTAGGGTAAAGTTCCCTGGTGAATGCAGCGATAACTTTAGGGTCTGGCTTTATAGGCTTTAAGTTTTCCTGCATGATATTGACGCAGACGCGCTCAAAATGGGCAAGCCCAATCTGGATGTCTTTTTCCATGCTCTCTACGGTCTGTCCGGGAATGCCGAAAAGCAGGCAGGCTTCATCAAAATAAGCGGCGATTTCTGCTGGGTTATCCGTGTCAATCCCTTTGTCCAGGTAGCTTTCGCGGAATAAAGGGTCAAAGGTCTCAACGCCTGTTTTGATTTTCAGTTCAACGCCAAGCGCGAAAAAGCGCTTGCGGAAGTTGGCAATGGCGTCGCGGTGGCGCCAGTGGCACTCAAAGTGTGCCTGGCAGATCTGCTGTTTTTGGCAGACCTCTTCTATCAGGGCAAGCGTCGGCTCGTCTAAATCCACGAAGCTGCCCGAATTAATGACTTCCAATTTGTGGTAGGCGCCGGTGACTTTTTGAAGCTGTTCTTTATTTAAAAGGAAATTTGCTTCCTCTTCCGGCGAGGAATCTAGATGGTAGTCGCAGAAGCGGCATCGCCGCCAGCTACACCCCTTTCCCCGGAGCATGACAATCTCCCTGGGGTTTTTCTCGTGGATAACTGCGTAACGGTTGGGGTTAAAATCATTCATTTTTATCCTTTCCGACAGTGCGCTCCACAAGCCGCAGACAAAAAACGGCATACTCCTGCGCAAATGCACGGAAAATAACCGTTTCTCAAATCCCTAGTTTTGTTTAGAGACAGGATGGTTGCGAACTGTCTTATGTAATTTTGCCGCCATGCGGCCTTGGCTGCACGGCGATGTTATTATACTATGGCTGCTGTGGGTTTGCAAGAAAAAGTTATGATTGACGCGGCAATCTCCTCTTGATATGATAGAACTGATATCAGTGTAATGACAGATTGAGGAACGAGGCATATATGGTAGATAAAGTAAATGGACAGAAGTATTACGAATATGCAAAAATTAATCAGGCAAAGCGGAAGAACGTGGACTCCCCGGAATTCCATTTAGACGCAGATAAACAGGGCGTCATCTATGAGAAAAGCGAGGAGAAAAAGAAGCCTGCCAAAGCGGAGGCTGGAAGGGACGCCCCCAAGGCAGCGCAGGAAAGCGCAGGTCCTGGCGTGAGGGTAGATATTTCCCGCCAGGCGAAAGAGAGGCTGCAGCGGGAGGAGGCGCGCACAGATTTTACAGCGAAGGTCCGCGAATTTGCGCAGGCTGCCATCACATTCCTCAAATCTCTGTGGGATAAGGTTTGGAATGAGCCGGCAGCCGGCAAACAGGCGGAATTCCCGGAGGTTTTAGAAGCGCGTATGGAAAAGGCTGGGGATAGCCCGGATATGTACCATGCAGCAGGCAGGATTCCGGATGAATTTCTGCTTCCGGGTTCTGTGGACAGCGCGAAGCCCAATTATAGCAAGGAAGAGATACGTGCGATTTTTGCCAGGGGCAACCAAAAGGAAATTGAGGATTTCCTTTCTGATAACGGCAGGAAGCATCTCGTAAAGAATTCCGATTTACTGACGCAGTATGATAAGACAGGGATGATTATAGGGGTTGACCGCTCTGATAAGGATTTAATCCTGCATGGGAATAAAAATGAAATCAAATTGTAAAAGCAAGGGAAAGGATTATACAGGTTATGAAGGTTGAGCAGTATTGTGTAGGGCAGGTGCAGACGAACTGTTATTTTGCAATTAATGAAGAGACACAGGAAATGCTGGTGATAGACCCGGGCGATTGTGCGCAGATGCTTGCGGAGAAAATCAAGCAGAAGGGTTACAAGCCCAAGGCTGTCTTGCTGACGCATGGGCATTTTGACCATGCCATGGCGGCAAAGGAGCTTGCGGGGATGTTTGGCGTTAAGATTTATGCCCATGAGGCGGAAAAGGACACGTTAGGACAGCCAGGGCTTAACGCATCGGGCATGATTGGGCGCAGGGACAGCTATCAGGCTGACGTTTTCGTGAAAGACGGGGAAGAGCTGAACCTTGCCGGCATGGAACTGAAAGTGCTGCATACGCCTGGGCATACGGAGGGCGGCTGCTGCTTCTATGCGCAGGAAGATAAAGTTTTGTTTAGTGGAGACACCTTGTTTTGCCAGTCTGTGGGCAGGACGGATTTTCCCAGGGGGAGCATGTCCCAGTTGATACGCTCCATCAAGGACAAATTGCTGCCGCTGCCGGATGAGGTGAAAGTTTATCCAGGGCATATGGGCATTACCACCATTGGCATGGAGAAAAGGGGCAATCCGTTCATCTCCTGAGCCGGTAAGCCGCAGGAGCATACGAAGGACAGGGGAATAAAATGATAACTGTTTTACTAAATGAAGCTAATTTTGAATATGATATCCATTCCCTGGTAAAAGCATTTTACCCTGGTGAGGACGTAAAGGTTTTTGCAGACGCGGGGAAGATTGGCAAATTGGAAGAGGAATGCCCGCCCTCGTTTCGCTTGGAAGTATACTACCTCAGGGGGACAGGGGACGGCAAGGATGCAATCGAGATTTTCCTCAAGGAAGGAGGGGACACACACAGTACAGGGCAAGAAAATCAGCCTGTGGCGGAGGGGCGCGCAGAGCAGAGGGGACGGCCTTTGGGGGAAGCCCGGGCTAAGACGCAGGCAGAGTTTTTGGACCGCAGGGACACGAAGAACCGGCTGAAACGCTGCCTGTACCGTATGCTGTCAGAATACAGCGGCAAGACCCTTCCCTGGGGGACGCTCACCGGCATCCGCCCTACGAAGATTCCCATGTCCCTGCTGAAGGAGGGGCGGGGCGAAGCAGATATCCGCGCTTACATGGCGAAGTCCTACCTGGCGTCGGAGCAGAAGGTTAACCTGAGCATTGAGATAGCCAGGCGCGAGATGGAGCTGTTAGGGAAGGTTGATTACCAGGACGGCTACAGCCTCTATGTGGGAATCCCTTTCTGCCCAAGCATTTGTTCTTATTGCTCTTTTTCCTCTTCCCCATTTGGGTTGTGGGAGGATAAAGCAGATGCATATCTGGATGCACTGGAAAAAGAGCTTGATTTCACGTCCCATGCGTTTCGCCATAAGAAATTAAATACCATCTATATCGGCGGCGGCACGCCGACCACCCTCTCGCCGCAGCAATTAAGGCGTTTGCTTGGTAAGATTGATGAGAGCTTTGAACGTTCACATCTGTTGGAATATACGGTGGAAGCCGGGCGGCCGGACAGCGTTACCGAAGACAAGCTAAAAGCGCTGCGTGAACATGGCATTTCCCGTATTTCCATCAATCCGCAGACCATGAAGCAGGAGACGTTGGACATTATCGGCCGACGCCATACCGTAGGGCAGACGGTAGAAAGCTTTTGCCTGGCGCGGGATTTGGGGTTTGACAATATCAATATGGACCTCATTGTGGGTCTTCCGGGGGAAACAGCAGATGATGTCAGGCATACTATGGAAAGGGTTCAGGAATTGTCGCCGGACAATTTGACAGTGCATTCCCTTGCCCTCAAACGGGCGGCAAGGCTTAAAATGTTCCCGGAGGACTATGCGGGGATGAAAATGGAAAATACCTGGGAGATTATTGGGCTGACGGCTGATTATGCCAGGAAAATGGGGCTTTTGCCTTATTACCTATACCGGCAGAAAAATATGGCAGGCAACTTTGAGAACGTGGGGTATGCAAGCCCTGGCAAGGCGGGGCTTTACAACATTTTAATCATGGAGGAAGTGCAGGCCATAGCCGCCTGCGGGGCCGGCAGCATTACCAAGCAGGTGCATCCACAGAAAGGGATTAAGCGGTGTGAGAATGTGAAGGATGTGGCTCTATATATACAAAAAATAGATGAAATGATTGAGAGAAAGCGGAAGCTTCTTGAAGATTAAAAAGAGTTTTTGTTGTACATCAAAAGAGGGTTAAAAAGAGGGTTAGTACATCAATTATACATCAATTTTTTACCCAATGGTACGGAATAATACTTGATGATGTAGAGGAACAACCTAATATAGCACCTAAAGGACAATCTTATTCTAACGAATAGGACGGTCCTTTTTTGATATAGCCAATCATCAAGAATGGAGGAAAAATGTATGAGTAGTACAGCGTTAGGAGCAGAGAGGGCGATTATTTTTATCAGTGATGCACATGAAAAATTCTACTATGAGAAATTGAAAGAGGTCAGGTATCAGGACGTGTACCATAAAGCGCTTGTATTATCCGCAGCAAGTACGGTAGTAAGCTGGGTGATTCCTGCAAGCAGTAAGTCAGCATGAAGGGTTTTCCCAGAAGTTTTCGCGGCATTAATATACTTAGAAAACAGAAACAACCGCAAGTAACGGAAAAGGCTATCCTCTACTGCAATAGGGGATAGCCTTTTCCGTTTGTTTTTTAAACTGATTATTGTTTCCGATTGAACAACCGTCGGACGTGCTAGAATCCTCCGGCTTCTAAGATGATTATAAACCAACACTGCGAATTTTGCAAGAGGGTTTAGGGAATGGGGGTGCTTCGGCACTCCTATTTTTTGCGGAGATGTAGACTATATTACAGGAATACTTTGCGCATAATGAATCAGATAGTGCGGCTCCTTGCAGATCGTTACATATGCTGCCGGCCTTATCTGGCGATATTATACCATTGCGCGCTTCGGCGCGTATCATAAGGCAAGGCTTTTTATGCGAGAAACATAAGCAAAGTGAAAATCTGGCGTATATAGATAGCCCTCATAAGATAAAAGTGGTACAATATTAGAAGAAATGAGGTAAATCAATATGCAAAAGAAAATTTATACCACAAAGGAAAAACGGGCAGAGAGCCAAAAGGCAGATGGCAAGAAGGGTATGGAAGGAGATTTAAGGAAGGAAAGATGCTGGATATATTAATTGTAGAAGACAACATAGAGATAGGTACTTTGTTGTGTGATTTTTTGCGTAAGGAGAATTACACGGTTAGCGTAGCCCAGACCGGTGAAAAGGCTTTGGAATTGTATGAAAAATATGGAGCCAGGGTGCTTGTGTTGGATATTATGCTTCCTGGGATAGATGGGTTTGCGGTTTGTTCTAAGATTAGGGAGACTTCCAATACCCATATTTTAATTGCCAGCGCCAGGGTGGAAAAGAATGATAAATTAAAAGGCTTAAACCTTGGCGCAGATGATTACATTGAGAAACCTTATGATTTAGATAT
>CATLBW010000033.1 GCA_949879775.1 uncultured Lachnospiraceae bacterium | reverse complement strand
AGAAATGTAACAGATCTCCCAACCTATGGTCCGTGCAGGATGATATATAAGGCTTCGAGAATCTTACAGCGCAGATGCGGGGGGCGGGAAGCGAGTTTATGCGCGTGGAGACGTCTGCGTCAGACCCGATGATCATTTATTTTACTTCCGGGACTACAGGTTATCCCAAAGGCGTCATCCATGATTTTTCTTATCCGCTGGCGCATATCGTTACCGCAAAATACTGGCAGCAGGCGGAGGATGGCGGGCTGCACTTTACCGTGGCGGAGACTGGCTGGGCGAAAGCGTCCTGGGGAAAGATTTATGGGCAGTGGCTGGTTGGCAGTGCGGTCATGGTATATGATTTTGACAATTTTGAGCCCAAACAGCTTACGGCGGTGATTAATCGGTACGGCGTTACCTCTTTTTGCGCGCCCCCTACGGTTTACCGTTATCTTGTCCGTAAAGGGATTCCAGATATGCCTACGTTAAAACATGCCTCTACTGCTGGGGAGATGCTGGCGCCTGAGGTCTTTCATAAATTTACAGAGCGCACAGGCTTGCCGCTCTGCGAGGGATATGGGCAGACGGAGACTACCCTGCTTATGGCAAATTTTAAAGGCAGGCAAGCGGTGGAAGGTTCCATGGGGACTATATCCCCATTCTATGATATTGAGCTGCGTGACAAACATGGCAGGCCTGTGCCTGTCGGTGAAATTGGCGAAGTCGTGATTGTGCCACCGGAACATGGCAGGCAGCCGGGTGTATTTAGCGCATATCTTGATAACGATGACTGCTACCGCCATGTATGGCGCGGCGGCGTTTACCATACCGGCGATGCGGCATATAAAGATGAAAGCGGCCACTATTGGTTCCATGGCAGGTTTGACGATATTATTAAAACCGGCGGTTTCCGCGTAGGCCCATATGAGGTGGAAAATGTGCTGATGGAACATCCGGCAGTCGTAGAATGCAGCGTGATAGGCGTGCCGGATAAGCTTCGAGGACAGGCAATTAAAGCTGTGATTGTTGTCGGGGAGGGATATGCGCCCACCAAAGGGCTGGAGTTAGAGCTTAAAGAGTTCAGCAACCGTAAGCTTGCGGAGTATAAGTGGGTCCGGCTGGTGGAATTTGTGGAGGAAATGCCCAAGACCATCAGCGGTAAAATACAAAAGAGCGTGCAGCGGGATTCCTGACAGGGAGCAACTTTCACGGGAATCAATTTTCAGAATATCCTTATAATTTATCAAAATATCTGTATACTGCCGGGGATGCATATATCCAAAGCGTTGTCCCGTTCGCGTGGGTATATGTATCATACGGCAATAGAGGGATATATTGACAGATGGAAGGATATTTTGAAAATTGATTCCCGTGGGTAATTTTAATGTAGAGATGGCATTTTCTAAGGATATATGCTAGAATTTGTTTGTATATAAACTGAGGAGACGCCATGGAAAGTAAAAAAAGCCATTTGGAAGATATATTAACCCGGAATATCAGCGGATTTCATGTATATGAATTATCAGACCCGGTACATCTCGCGTTTGTAAGCCAGAATTTTTGTGCAATGACGGGTTATACAGAAGATGAGATGCTCAGTGAGGAGGAAGACTTTTACGCCTCATTGGTGCATGCATTTGACAGGGAGGCTTATCGCCAATTTATAGATAACTTAAAAACAAAAGAACAGACGCTTACATGCGAATACCGTATAGTGAAAAAGGATGGGACGGTTTCTTATGTAAGCGATACTGTCACATCCCAAAAATGGGAGGACGGCACATTTGCCGGCTATTCCGTCCTGGCAGATATTACGGATATCAAAAATGAAAATGCCAATCTCCAATTCCTAAATGAGACGATTCCCTGCGGATTTATGAAATTTACATGTGACAGGCAGCCTAGGGTTACATATATGAATAGGCAGATGATGGATTTCTTGCGTCTGCCCAAGGCTCAAAGCGGGGAGCTTGATTATCTGGAGCTTTATAAAGATAATATTTATCTGATGGTCCCTATGGAGGACAGGCGCATGTTTGCCCGTTACTTAGAGCGCGCGTATGCCGCGTCTGCCCCGATTGCGGGCGAAATGGAGCTTTTGCGCTGTGATGGCACAAGGGCGCATGTCTTTGGATGGGTCGCCAAGCGCTTCAACGAGCAGGATGAAGAGGAATTTCAGTGTGTTTGCCTGGACGTGACAAAAAGGCATGAGTCCAGGAAAGCAGATGAGGCCAATCGTTATCTTAAGGCGCTAACGGATATCTATGATAAGATTTTTGCATATGATTTGAGGGACAATACTGTGAAATGCCTGTTTAGTAACGGTTCGCCGATGTTCCGGTGGCTGGAGGACGTACCTATGCAGATGGAGGAGGCGACGGAAAAGTGGATTGCCGGCACAGTGGATACGGAAGACAGGGACAAAGTCCGTCGGTTTTTCCAGGGGTTTTTCCAGAAAAAATTGTATCAGCCAGGGGATAAGCCCCCGCAGATAACCTACCGCTCACAATCTTCGAGCGGTGTTATGAGGCGCTACAGCGGCATTTTCCTGCGGATGGATGATGCGGTTAGCTTATATTGCTGCCGGGCAGCGCCAGAGGCGCAAGACGCAGAAGCGCTAAGGGATGAAAATGCTTTTTTAAAGGAAAATATGCAGGAATTGGTGATGCGCTTTACAGATGGCGTGGCAGCTTTTGAGGTGACAGACGAGTATGTGACGCCGTTATATGCCAGCGACAATGTCTGTGAGTTTTTTGGTTTTAGCAAAGAGGAATGGATTCCGTTGATGAAGAAAGCAACGCCTAAGAAGGAATTTGTCGCGCGCAGCAATACGTCGTATGAAGATTTTATGAAACTTTTAGAGGCAGGGGAGTCGGAATTTACCTATTTCGATTTGAAGAGTAAGCGTGAACGGCAGGTTAAAGCTGTCTGCTCCCAAAAGTCCCCAGCCGGTTCTTGCCCGCGGTATGTCATGCTTTACCATGTTGACGGGACAGGGGCGGCAGAGGGGGAATCTCCCGGGCATCCGCTCGTGTCTATCCGTATGTTTGGGTATTTTGATGTTTTTGTGGGTGAGAAGCCGATTGCCTTCCGTAATAAAAAAGCGAAAGAACTTTTCGCGCTGTTGGCGGACCGCCGGGGAGGCTATGTCACCTCGGAAGAGGCGATCAGTTTCCTGTGGGAGGATGAGCCGGTAAGCCCTGTGACGCTTTCCCGATACCGCAAGGTGGCCCTCAGGCTCAAAAACACTTTGGCGGAGTATGGGATTTCAGACGTTATGGAGACGGTGGACGGCAAACGCCGTATTGTTACGGAGAAAGTGCAGTGCGACCTTTACAATTATCTCTCTGGTGAGGAAGAATATGCGCAGCTTTTTAAGGGCAGCTATCTGAATAACTACAGTTGGGGTGAAAATACGCTGGCGGAACTTACAGGGGATATCTTATAGGAATTATGATAGGCGAGGTGGAAAATGCATACTTATATTCATAGGGTAAACTATTACGAAACGGACAAGATGGGCATTACACACCATTCCAACTATATCAGGTGGATGGAAGAGGCAAGGTCGGATTACCTGAAAAAGCTGGGATATGGCCTGCGCAGGCTGGAAGCGGAAGGGATTACTTCTCCTGTCGTTTCCGTTGAGTGCCGTTACAAACATGCGACAACTTTTGATGATGAAATAAAAATTGAAGTTACTGTTGAAAAGTATAACAGCGTAAAGCTGGAATTAAGCTATGTGATGACGGATACAGAGACAGGGACGGTGGTTTTGACTGCCAAGTCGGCGCATTGTTTTATAGATGAAAAGGGGACGCCGATTATAGTCAGGAGGCAATTCCCTGAATTTGACGCGATTCTTAGGCAGGAAGGAAGTTCAGTATGAGCCATTCCAGAAAACAGATGATAGGGCAGAAGGGAATTTCTGAAGTTTTTACAGTTCCCTTGGGGAGCATGCAGCAGAAAATACTTATAGAAGGGCAAAGCCGGGAACTGCCTGTAGTTATTGCCCTCCATGGCGGCCCAGGCTCGCCGGTTCCCTTTTCGGTAGGCTGCCGGGGGATGTTCCCTGTATTTACAGAGCGCTTTATCATGGTGTATTGGGACCAATTGGGCTGTGGAATCAATAATTATAAATTAGACAGCAGGCATACGGTTGGCTTTTTTGTGGAAATGACAGCGGATTTGATTGCTGAGGTTAGGAAAATGTTCCCAAACAACCCATTGATTCTTTTTGGCATGTCCTGGGGCAGCGTGTTGGCGCTTAAGGTCTTGAAGAAAACCCGGGGACAGGTCGATGGCGTAGTAACCTGGGGGCAGGTATTGAAGAAGTTATTTCTAAATGAGGAAGTATACCAGGCATTGGAAAAAGGTGGGTGCCCGCCTCGGAAAATGCAGGTAATCCGGGCGATTGCCGCAGACAGGTTTGAAGAACGGGATATGAAGCTTCTGGCAGGGAGCGTCCGTAAATATACAGACGGCTATTTCAATAAAAAAGGTGAAAAGGTGCCTTTATTCCCGATTATCCGAGGGCTGCTTACCAGTAAAGATTATAGGTTCAAGGATTTTAAAGCCATAATGGTGAATGGGACAGTTTCTGCCAAATGGCTGTGGGAGGAATTGCTGGCGATTGATTTGTCAAAAGAATTGGCAGTGGTTGAGGTTCCGTATTACATATTACAGGGAGATACGGATATCGTGACCTCTACGGCAGCTATTAAAAAAGAAGTGGAAAGCTCCGGCAATCCTTACCTGTATTGCCGTGTGGTTGCGGATTCCGGGCATATGCCGGGTAAGGCGGGCATGGACGCCGTGTTAGAGGCATTGCTGGAGGCTGCTGAAAAATTGCGATAAGGGCTGGAGGTGTCCGTGGATATATTTGCTATGTCAGGGAAAGGCGTTCATTCTTTTATGTCCGCGCTGTCGCCCAGAGAAACAGCGTTTTTTGTTTTTTTGCATAATAGGCAAGCCCAATTGCATCCGCCAATATCCAGCCAATCGGCACGGACCACCAGATACCGACAACGCCGATTGCCGGGATTGCAGAGAGCGTGTATGCCAGGGCTACGCGTGTCCCAAGGGAAAAAACCGTGAGGACGACTGACATGCCGGGCCTGCCCAAAGCCCGGTATAGCCCATAAAGCAGGAAGAGGCAGCCAATCCCGCAGTAAAATGCCCCTTCAATCCTTAGGTAGCGTACACCTTCAGCGACAATGGAAGTTTCAGCATCACTTACAAACAGAAGCATGAGCGGGCGGGCAAAGATAAAGACCGCTGCTGAGATAGCTATACAGAAGATGGCGGATGATGCCATTGCGCCACGAAAGCCCATGCGTATGCGGGCTTCTTTTTTAGCACCATAATTCTGGGCGATATAGGTAGAAAAAGCATTGCCAAAATCCTGAACAGGCATATAGGCGAAAGCATCAATTTTAACGGCGGCGGCAAAGGCAGCCATAACGACAGGGCCAAAGCTGTTGACAACGCCCTGTACCAAAAGGATTCCTAAATTCATTACAGACTGTTGTACACAGGTCAGTAGGGAAAAACCAGATATTTCTTTCATGCAAGCGGAGCATATCCGCAACTCACTCTTTTTCAGCCTCATAAAGGGGAGGCGTATTAGGCAGTAAAGGGCAATGCCGATTCCGGAGACATACTGTGCGGCCACGGTAGCCCCAGCCGCGCCTGCCGTCCCCCATTCCAAACCGATGACAAACCATAAGTCAAGCGCAATGTTGAGGATTGCGGAAACTGCCAGAAAAAGAAGCGGGACGAGGGAATTGCCCACAGCGCGGAGCAAAGAGGCAAAGTAATTGTAGAGGAAGGTGGCGATAATCCCGCAAAAAATAAGGATGAGATAGCTGCGCATCGGGCCCCAAACCTCATCAGGCACTTGTAAAAAAATTTTGATCTTGTCCAGGAATAAGAAAACCAGGAAATTGAGGATTACTGTCAGCAGGCCAATCAGTACAAAAGAAGCGCAAATCCCTTCCTTAAGCCCCTTTTCATCGCTTTCCCCAAACCTCATGGAAAAAAAGGTCCCGCTCCCCATGCATAACCCTAACAAGATAGAAGTGAGGAAAGTCATCAATGTGAAGGAAGAGCCGACTGCCGCCAGGGCATCCCTGCCAAGGAACCTGCCAACGATCAAGGTGTCGGCAATGTTGTAACATTGCTGTAAGAGATTTCCCAAAATCATCGGAAGGGCAAATCGCAGCATGGATTTCATGGCAGGGCCTTGTGTCATGTCTATGCTCATTTATTATAAACCAGCCATCATCATAATCATAAGCTGATCCCTGCGCACGGCGTCTTCCGCCCCTTTTAGCCCCGAAGCTTTGCCGTCAAGCTCCGCTTTGCTGGCCGCGGCGCGCATAAGCTTTTCCTTGAATTCTTTTTCCTTCTCTGCGGCGTCTGCAGAACGTCTCTCGGTATCTGCCTGAATCCTCAGCCTTAAAGCGTTTTCCATCGAATCTAATACTTGCCTCATATCTGTCGCCATATTTTCCTCCTCAAAAATGTGCCAAGGGCCCCTATGCCATAATAGGGTGGCCATATGGAATGATGTTATATTCTATATCGGTTCCTTTGAAGTATTTATTATAAGAATATGGCATAAAATATGGCAGGAATCTTGCAATTTCTGGATATGTGCGTTATACTGATTGTTAACTATCGGGGATTCTGCGCCGATATATTAAATAGTAACGTTAGGATAGGGAAATCCATAATTTTATTCAAAGGAGTGATGATAATGAGTATGAATCAAGGTATCTCTCAGATGTTCCAAGGTCTTTCATCCGGCAGCGGATCGGGGAATACAAATTTTCTTGCAGACTATGCCAGCATTAAAAGCGGCAGTTATGGCAGGCTTATGAAAGCCTACTATGGTTCGAGTTCAAATTCTGTGTCCTCTGGCTCAACAGCCAAGACAAATAATGTCCTGGAGAAGATTCTCGAAGAGAGGAGGAACCCGAAGGTTTCCGAAGACGTGAAAGAGGCTAATGCCAATCTCACAGCAGGCATCCCGACCCTCAAGAATACGGTTTCGACTTTGCAGAATGACAATACTTATACAGATACGCAGAATGGGCAGAACGCAACAGATAAGGTGGCTTCTGCAATGAAGAACTTTGTATCTCAGTATAATGATGTTGTGAATGCAGCTAAAAAATCCACAATGTCCAATAAAACCGCATATATAGCTAATATGATGAACACCACGAAAGCCAATGCGGATAAGCTTTCAGAAATTGGCGTTACCGTCAATGCCAACGGCACGCTCCAATTTAATGAGGCCACGATGAAGTCGGCGGGTATCTCTAAAGTGAAGGAGATGTTTAACAGCAAAGATCCCATGAGCTATGGCTCCACGGTGATGTCCCGGCTTCAGTTTGCAGGAATAACCATTGGCGCTACAGACAGTAAGGATGATAAAGATAACACCGCAGGTTCCAGCGCTGCATCCCTGAAAGCAGACAGCCAGGCGCTTGCTTCTGACAAATTATATGAAAAGGTTAAGGACAAGGACGGCAAGGAAACATACGATATCGCTAAGATCTTTTCCACAGCCAAGAGTTTTGTCAGCAACTATAACGCGATGTTTGACGCAGCCGAATCCAGCACAAATTCCGGCGTGTTAGCGAATTTAGCGAACATTAGGGAGAAAACCACGCAGAATGCGGATGCGCTGAAACAGTTTGGGTTTAGCGTAGATGAGAAGGGCAGGATGAAGCTTGACGAGGACACATTTAAGAAGTCAGATATGTCCAAAGTGCAGAAATTCTTCAAAGATTATGGTTCTTCCATTGCCACGAATGCGTCCCTGGTTGACTATTATACGACTACAAAAGCGAATGCTGCCAGCGGCTATACGGCTTCCGGGGCATATAGCGTACAGGGAAGCTCCCGTTTTGCTGATTCGATTTAATTGATTCCCGCAAGCAATGGGAAAATAGGCATGCTAATCCCCGTAGCAAGATTGATGACATATCAGCTTGCTGCGGGGTTTTTAATTCTATAGTCAACGACAAAATAATTGTCGTTGACTATAGAAGGTCCTATTTTAAAGCTGCTTCAGTGCGGGGAGAATCGTATTTAGCAGAGTGAATTGATCTACCTCGATTACCGTGGTGTTTGATGGAAGTTTTAATAGTTGCAGAAATTGCCTCCAATGTGGGTAAGGCTGCGTGTGTTTCAATTGCTGTAGGCAAGAAAAGAAGAAAGGGCCACCAGCAGATTGTTGGTTATGGATTTTTGCGACGGTATTTATCTGTTTGTCTATCAAAGTCTGGATTGATTGGCGCGCGATTGTACTTCCATATGCAAAATAGCAGATAGGATCATTGCGTTTCCAAATATTAGAAAAACGGTTCACACTCACTTCCACATCAGGGATTAGGTTGAGCGCTGAAAAGAAAACAACAAGCGTCCACGCATCTTTAGGTGGAAGCATATGGATGGCAGGGCGGAATTTTTGTGAACTATTTCCGCGGTTTTTCAAAGGAAAGCTGTCGATAAAGTCGTCAATTTCTGAAACGGCCAACGAGATTTTTTGCTGTTCCATGTGCAAGATTGTAAGTGTCTCAATCAGTTCATTACGCGAAATTGATAAAAACTCTGCTTCCTGTTCGAGAAAATTCAGGATGGAAGATTGAAGGTTTACGGATGTACTTTTTTTCAATTTTTCAGGTCTCCTTTCATTTGAATAACGGGGGAATGATTTTGATATATATTATATGGCTGTGAAAATGATATCAAAATAGAATATGTATGTCAAGGGAAATAGAAGAAAAATTGATAAATAACTTTAGGGACTTTTTAGACGGTTGGGATAAATCGGGGAATTCAAATGATTACAAATGTGCAACTATTTGAAAATGTACCATGAAGAAAAAGTTACACACTAAATTACACAACCACTTAGGCAAAAAATAAGGGTGCATGGGATTTCACCCACACACCCTGAAATTGCCAAAAATGCTTATTTTATGCTGTTTTCAGCCTATCCAAAGTATCTCTTAAGCAACCCTTCAAATGCCTTGCCATGTCTTGCCTCATCCCTTGCCATCTCATGCACGGTATCATGGATTGCGTCTAAGTTCTGGGCCTTTGCGCGTTTTGCAAGGTCAAATTTACCAGCAGTTGCGCCGTTCTCAGCCTCTACACGCATTTCCAGGTTTTTCTTGGTGCTGTCGGTAACAACTTCGCCTAACAGCTCAGCGAATTTTGCGGCATGTTCAGCCTCTTCGTAAGCAGCTTTCTCCCAATATAAGCCGATTTCCGGATAACCCTCTCTGTGGGCAACCCTTGCCATAGCAAGGTACATACCTACTTCGGTGCACTCTCCGTTGAAGTTAGCCCTTAAGTCAGCCATGATATCCTCGGAAACGCCCTGTGCAACGCCCACTACATGCTCAGCAGCCCATGTCTTCTCGCCGCTCTGCTCTGTGAACTTAGAAGCAGGGGCATTACACTGTGGACACTTCTCCGGCGCTGCATCTCCTTCATGAACATAACCACATACACTACATACAAATTTTTTCATAATTATTCGTCCTTTCTTTATATAAAATATTTTTAAGCCTTCAATAACAGTAATCGTTACTGTTATTATAAAATATCATACATGCTCTCACATGTCAACAGAAAATTTTATTTTTCCAGGCAGTCCCGGCATTTCCCAAAAAAGTAAGTGACATGTCCCTCTATTTCTCCGTCGAACCCAGAATTGGCAAGCGTGTTAATATGGTCGATATTCTCGATTTCCAAATCCATGACATTGCCGCACTTGGTACAGAGTATATGGTAATGAGGTGAAATGTTACCGTCGAAACGGTCAGGTCCCATGCCTGTTGAAAGTTTGCGGATTTCGCCTAGTTTTGTCAGGAGAGATAAGTTCCGGTACACCGTTCCCAGGCTGATGTTGGGAAATTCCTTCCTTACATTTAAATAAACAGTTTCGGCGGTAGGATGGTCATAGCGGTTAGCCAGAAATTTTTTAATGCATTCTCTCTGACGGCTGTGCTTAATCAATGTTTCATCCTCCAAAAAAATAATAGTAATCATTATTGTTTATGAATTAAATATAATCCCGCTGCCCTGAAATGTCAAGTGCAGCGGGAGATTTTCATCTGCCAATTTTATCCTGTGCTTATGGTCTGAAATAATTATTATCTATATTATTTATATTGGATGCTGAACCATTATTTTAAATCCGAGCGCTCTGCTTTGAATCCTGGCCATGGACGTTACTTTTACAGTTAGCTCAATCCAGGCGCCCTCACGGCACATGAAAGGTTCTGCTTAGTGCTGCTTTGTTCCCAACCTGACACGGTTCACAGAGTTCCATTGCGTGAGACCCAAACGTCATCACCACTTTTAAAAGGCAGCCCCACAGCCGCAGACCCGGGGCAGAGCATCACCCCAACTATAGCGGGTTGTTGGTAGAGGGCACCGCTAACGCCCCGGCTGCTCGGAGATTTAAGTATATCGTGTTTTGGGGGAAAAGTCAACTGCCAGGAACAAATTGCTTCATAAATTAGCAATTATTCAGTCTTTGGATGTTCACGTACCTTGCGTTTGCGTTCCCTTAGGCTTTGAAAGAAACCGCTGAGCAAATGTGAGCATTCTTCTTCAAGGATTCCACATTCTAATTCTGTCTGGTGGTTAAAGGCAGGTATTTGCAGCAGGTTCAATACGGAACCGGCACATCCAGCTTTGGGGTTCATGCAGCCGATGACCACTTTATCTATCCGGGCCTGGACAATAGCGCCCGCACACATCTGGCATGGCTCTAAGGTTACATACATAGTGCAGCCCTCCAACCGCCAGTCGCCAAGTTTTTTGCTGGCTTTTTTGATGGCGGACAGCTCGGCGTGGGCAAGCGTATTTTTGTCGGTATTTCTCCGGTTATAGCCTCGGGCGACAATTTTGCCTTCATATACGATGACGCAGCCAATAGGAACTTCGTCAATTTTCTCAGCTTTTTTTGCCTGGCGGATAGCCTCTTTCATAAATTTTTCATTCTGGTCCATATGCACTCCTGTAAGAATTATGATAAAATGAAAGCAATTAAAAACATGCCTATAAGAAATATTTTATATAGGCATTAGTATAAAGCACAGCGAAGGATTATGCAAATGAATATGAATTATGAGACAAAGCGCCTGGAACTGAAAATCCTACCGGATATTGCGGCAGGGCAGACGCTGCAATTTTATCTGGATAATAAAGAGATTTTTGAGAAATACGAGGTAGACCGGCCAAAGAATTTTTATACGTTCCAGCATCAGAAGACATTATTGCAATGTGAATATAATCTGGCAGTGAAGCAGTCCTCAGCGCGTTTTTGGGTGTATGTAAAAGGATACCCCCAGCAGATTATCGGCACGGTTTCGTTACAGGATGTGCGGCGGGGGGCATATCAGTCGTGCAGCCTGGGATATAAGTTCGACCACAGAATATGGCGGCGTGGGTATGCGAAAGAAAGCATTAGCAAATGTATTTGGATTGCTTTTGAAGAAATGAAGCTGCATCGAATAGAAGCACAGACTTTGCCGGAGAATAAGCCTTCACGTAATCTGCTGGAAGGGCTTGGCTTTGCCTGGGAGGGGACAAAAAGGCAGAGCGTAAAACTACATGGCGCCTGGCGGGACCATGAAGTGTACGCTCTGTTGGCGGAGGAAGCAAAACTACTTTTGGGATGGCTCTGATAATTCATTTAGGTAGCGATACCAGTAGCCGAATTCACCGGTGTTGATTGGGGAGGGCTTTTCGCTGCGGAATTCTGGGAAGCCGAATAGGGCGGCCATTACGCGCTCTGGGTTCTGGAATATGCCGGGGATGCCGACAAACCATTTTTTTACGCCAAATTCCTCTGTCATGCCTAAAATGAAATAGCGGTAGTTGAAGAATCCATGGAGGAGGAAACTATTGTTGCCCAAATACCAGAACTGCTTGGGGAGCTGCCTTAGGTCCTTTAATTCCATGCGCACGCAGAGTGTGTTCCCATCCCCGGCAAAGGGCGTCATTACCGGGTAATTTTCCAGGATGAAACGCCACCGCAGGTCCCAGTTTTCCGGTTCTTCTGCCTGGGAACGCCCAGGCGCTTGCCCTGTGCCGGGGGCTTGTGGATTTCCAGGGAACCAGTCTCTGCCGGACGCTTGGGGGTTCTTTCCTGATACGCTACGGAAATCAGCCGCCTGATTGGCAGGGCGGGGAAGGGCTTCTACCGCTTTTAGCGCATCAACCGCCTTAGGCCTGGCAATGTCTTTGTCCTGCTGGGCGTCTGCCGGTTCTTTTAGCTGGGCATGGATGGACAGCGTTCTGTGGGTATTTGCGTTGTTTCTAATTTTTTGCACGGATATAGGAGGGATCGTTTTGGGAGGCGCAGAGCCATTCTCGTTTTTGGGCGCGGGCATGGCCTTGTCGGCCTTGTGGTTAGGAGAGGTATCTGTTGTGCTTTGTTCAGGCGGGGTTTCGGCGGTTTCTTTGGCAGGCGCAGCGCTGGCTGGGTTTTGGGCATCAGGGCTATCCTTGCTATTTGCCTCAGGCAAGGGAAGGGTTTCATTTCCAATCGTATGCCCATCCTTGTCCTGCGCGGGCATGGCTTCTGCTGCCGCTTGTAAGGAGGGGGTATTGTGGGCAGGTAAAGGAGTGTGCGCAGAGGTTTGTGCGACGCGTGGGGAAGAATTGTCCTCTTTGGGGGCGCCAACAACGCTATCGGGAGCGCTGGCTTTATTTTCGGCTAACTCGACAAAATTAGAGATATCAAATTCATCATCGTCCCACTGGCTGACAGACATCATCTGTGCAGTTAGGGGAATATGGATGCCTTTAACATCATCGAGCCTGTACCCGCTGTCCTTGAGGTTTTCTGCGTCTATCACAGCCTTGAAGTCGCCGCTTCCTCTGGTGAGGGCGAAGTTTCCGAGCAAAATCCCAGCAAGTTTTGTCCCCTGCTGGACGTAGAGATATGCTGGGACGGATGCGAGGCTGCATCCAGTGTTTTTCATGTGTATCTCTAATAGGCAGCGCTGCTCCCTCCTTTCAATTTTGGCAAACCCGATATTTCGGCTTTTCGTTCCTTGTTCATATAGGTAAAGATAAGTGATCATTCGATGGAATCCAGACATTTTATGTACTCCCATAGGTATTTCTATATCTTATGAGCAAGAGCCGGGAAATATGATGTTTTCATGACAGCGCTTAGATTTCCATCGACTAATAAATGTATTTATGCTATACTATCTCCCAATAGGGGTACTTATGGATTTGTTTATATTAGGGCAGGAAAGCTAATCACGAAAAAGCGGAAGGAACCTTTTGGCGTGCATTTGTTAGTTGTATTTAAAAAGGAACCCTTTGGCGTGCATTTGTTAGTTGTATTTAAAAAGGAACCCTTTGGCGTGCATTTGCCAGTTGTATTTAAAAAGGGGTCCAATGGCTTTTTCCAGGGGTTAAGCGGCGGGCATAACTTTTTATAGGGGAATAAGATTTCATTTGGTATTGCGAAGGAATTCATGGTACAATATATAAATATAAAAATAATGGAGGAATGAAGTATGGAACATGCAAACATAACAGCAGCAGAAGCACTTGAGAAATTGAAAGAAGGCAACCAGCGTTATCTGGACGCGAAGACAAACCCAGGCGACATTTCTGTCGATATCAGGAAGAAGACATGTGATGAAGGTCAGTTACCTTATGCAATTATTATCACTTGTTCTGATTCCAGGGTTATCCCGGAGAGCATTTTTTCCGCGGGAATTGGCGAGCTGTTTGTCATCCGTGTAGCAGGGAATGTTATGGATAAACATCAGCTTGGAAGCGTTGAGTATGCAGCAGGACATTTGGGAAGCCCGCTGGTGGTTGTTCTTGGACACAGCCATTGCGGTGCAGTGGGCGCAGCTCTGAGCAGTGAGCCAGGCGGTTTTGTGAAAAGCATTACAGATGAAATCCGTAAGGCAATCGGTGAGGAGAAGGATGAGACGCGTGCATGCTGCCTAAATGTGAAACGAAGCGTTTCTATGATTGAGGATAATCTCAAGATTCCAGAGTTAGAAGCGCAGGGCGGTCTTAAGGTATGCGGTGCTTTTTACCATATTGACAGCGGCAAGGTAGAATTCTTAGATTAAATTGTAGTTATTCAGCACGTTCATAGGAACGGATAAGGGGCGGCTGTGGCACCGATAAGCCACGCCCGCCCCTAAAATTGCTATTTGGGCACGAAGGGGTACATATATGAAAAATCTTTTAATCGCCGATGATAATGAGCAGATTCTGGATGTTTTAAAGGAATATGCCCTTAAAGAGGGTTATCATGTTTATACGGCAAGAACAGGGAGAGAGGCTTTAGGGGAATTTGGCAGGCGCAGCTACCATGCTGTTTTGCTGGACGTCATGATGCCGGAGGTTGACGGATTTGAGGTGTGTCGGGAAATCCGCAGGAAGTCCATGGTTCCCATTATTATGATTACCGCCCGTGGGGAAGATTTTGAACGTATCATGGGGCTGGATATCGGGGCAGATGACTATGTGGTAAAACCGTTCTCTCCGTCTGAGGTAATGGCCAGGCTGCGGGCAATCTTACGGAGGCTGGATTTGGCAGGAAATGAACATCAGCAATATCTGGCAAGAGGCAGCCTGGATATTTCCATAGAAAGTTTTCAGGTTTTTATCCATGGGGAGGAGGTCCGCTTGACTAAAAAAGAAATTGAAATACTCTTTTTGCTCGCTTCAAAAATGGGAAATGTATTTTCAAGAGGGCATATTTTGGATTCCGTCTGGGGGTACGATTATTATGGGGATGACAGGACTGTGGATACCCATATAAAAAGATTGCGCGCGAAACTGGATAAATATAGCCATCCCGACTGGCGGATCGTGACCGTCCGAGGGGTGGGTTATAAATTTGAGATGAGCCATGAATAAAATCACAAAAAAGCTATTTAGGTATTTTGCAATAATGGCCCTTTTTTTGGTAACGATTGTTTTCATTGGATTTTACAGTGTTTTCCGTTATTATAATTACCATTATCAGGAGGAAAATTTAAAGGAACGGGGCAGGACAATCAAGGCTCAATTGGAAACCTTTATGGATGGCTCTGGACCGCGCAGGGGGCGGGGCGCCTATATGAAGTTCCTGGATGATATCTCTATGGCGGACACTTATATTATTGACAAGGATAATGGGATATTTCTTTGTGGCGATAATATGGCGTTGGAGAAAGAACCTTCAAGGAAAGTCCTTGCTGTTGCACAGAAGGTTTTTGCATCAGAGGCGGAACAACAGCTAAAGGGGCGAGACGAGCAAGGAAACCGCACGATTTATCTGGGGTTTCCAATTGAAAATAATAACGGGGTCATGGCAGCGCTGGTGGTTTATGATATATTGGGCATTGAACAGCATAGCTTCCTTCTGGCTATCACAGTCCTGGGGTTTTGCCTGCTTTTTGCCTTGGCTGCGTCGGGCACCCTCTCTGTGTTTCTGGCTAGGCGTTTCATGATGCCCATACAGAAAATCGCCGTTGCCACCCGCGAATTAACCCAGGGAAATTACCAGGTAAAGACAGAAGTTTATGACAACAACGAAATAGGCGTATTGGCACGGGAAACCGATATGTTAGCAGAAAAGTTGGATGCGGCCAGCAGGGAAAGCAAAGCATTGGAGCAAATGCAGAAGGATTACATCGCCAATATATCGCATGAACTGAGGACTCCGGTTGCCGTTATCAGAAGCTCCCTGGAAGCCGTCTGTGATGGAATCGTAACTGGCGATAAGCTGCGGGAGTACCAGGAACAGTGCCTGAGGGAAAGCATATCCTTGCAGCGGCTGGTAAATGATATGTTGGAGCTGTCAAGGCTGCAAAACAGGGATTTCCCGATTGAAAAGACAGAGTTGGACATGCTTATGGCGCTGGATGATGCGCTGCGTGCAATCCGCATTATAGCTGAAACCAGGGAAATCCATCTGCACTACAGCCGCCCGGAGTCTGAATGGCATGTAATGGGAGATTATGGACGGCTGCGCCAAATGTTTACAGCCGCCCTAGACAATGCTGTCAAATATTCCCCCAATGGCAGCCATGTCAGGGTCGAAGCAAGGGAAACGGTAGAGGGCTATGGCATTTCCATAAAAGATGAAGGCTGCGGCATACCTAAGGAGGAACAGCAGCATATTTTTGAGAAATTTTTCCGCTCGCGAGAGATTAAGGAGGGCGGTTCCGGGCTTGGGCTTGCGATTATGAAGAGCATTGCCGACAGGCACGCCATAGGTTTGGAAATCCGAAGCGTTTATGGAGAGGGTACGGAGGTCATTTTTACCATGCCCTCAGAGCATATTTGCAAAATGATTTGAAATTGTACTGCAAATGCCATCTAAATGACACATTGCTTCTATAAGATACCGATAAAGGTTTCAAGGAAACTTTCAAAAAGCAAGCGGGGAAGATTGCTTGCCAAAATAAAATTTTGGAGGTATGGAAATGAAAAAGAGAAGCATGATGGCACTTTTGTTAACAACTGCCTTGACGTTCGGAAATGTTGTCCCGGCAGCAGCGGCGCCGTATTGCGGCGGGGGCGGCAGGTGCGGACAGAATTATGTCGACGCTAACGGAGATGGGATTTGTGACAACTTTGTGGATGCTGATGGAGATGGAATCAACGATAACTGTCCAGGATATGGAAACGGGCAGGGACGTGGTAATGGTTGGGGACGTGGTAATGGTTGGGGACGTGGTAATGGTCCGGGATGCAGGAATGGACAGTGCGGACAGAATTATGTCGACGCTGACGGAGATGGAACCTGCGACAACTTTGTGGATGCTGATGGAGATGGAATCAACGATAACTGTCCGGGATATGGGAACGGCCAGGGCCAATACCCGAATGAAACTTCTGCGGCCACTCCTGAAGTAAAAGAAACTGTAAAAAAGGCTGTAGTGAAAAAGACAACGGTGAAAAAGACAGCCGTGAAAAAAACAACAGTGAAAAAGACAGTTGCAAAAAAAGCGGCAGTGAAAAAGGCTACCATTAAAAAGGTCCAAAAAAGGTTGAACAAAATTGGATATAAATGTGGGACAGCTAACGGAAGCATGAACAAAAAGACGAAAAGCGCACTGAAAAAATTCAAGAAAGCAAATGGGTTGAAAGCCAATAGCAATATTGATAAATCTACGTTAAAAGCCCTGCGGCTTTCTAAATAAACACCAGTAAAGCAGAGTTTAGAAAAGGGGGCGGTTAGCCCCCCTTTTTACTAAAGTTCAACAGGTCAGTACACTAGTGTCTTGTCACTAGTTTTCCATCTTTATATACGCCAATCAGGCGAAGGTCCTTGTCCAGCAACACGAAGTCTGCTGCTTTGCCAACTTCCAAACTTCCATAATTACTATCAATGTGAATAGAGCGCGCAGGATTGATGGTCGCGCACTGTACGGCGCTCTCCAAAGGAATGCCCATGGAAACGGCGCGGCGCATACAGTCTAATAGAGTGGTAACGGAGCCAGCAAGCGTGCCGTCTTCTAAGGTCGCTAAGGAGCCATTTACCTGTACGTTTAAGCCTCCGAGCGTATAACTGCCATCGGAAAGTCCCGTCGCGCGCATACTGTCACTGATGAGAACTATACGTTTGTTGCCAAACATGGCAAAAGCGGCCCGAATTACTGAGGGGTCAATGTGGATGCCGTCACAGATAATCTCCACGAAACAGCCAGGGCTATCAAATGCAGCGCCGATAACGCCGGGCGCCCGGTGTGTGAAAGCCGGCATAGCGTTAAACAAGTGCGTCACGTGGTCTGCGCCGCAGCCAAAAGCTTCCATGGCGGTGTCGTAGTCACTCTGCGTATGTCCGATAGAAATAGAAATGTCCCGAAGATCCGACTGTTTGGCCTGTCGGATGAAATCTAAGGCGCCTGGGGTTTCCGGGGCTAAAGTCACAAGTTTTACAAGGCCGCCGGCACATTCCTGCAATTGTCCTAAAAGGGCGAAATCTGCTTGACGGATATAATCGGGATTCTGCGCGCCGCGTTTGGCATTGGAAATGAAGGGACCCTCCAGATTAATGCCAACCAGCCGCGAGATTCCAATATTGTCCTTCCGGGAAAAATCACTGGTGCATCTGCAGATATCCTGCAGCGTCTCCGGGGCCAATGTCATGGAAGCCGGGCAGATGGAAGTGACGCCTTGCGAGATCTGGTACGCAGCCATGGCGTCTAGTCCATCGGGAGAAGCGTCGCTGAAATCATGTCCCGCGCAGCCATGAAAATGGATGTCGACAAGCCCTGGAATCACATAGCAGTTTTCGGCATCCAAAATAGTATCTTCAGAAGAGGACAGGGAAAACCTGCCCCCTTCTGTATAGAGTGTTTCTCTGGTAAATCCTTTATCTTCGTGGAATACTAGCCCATTAATGATTTTCAAAGAATACGTCCTTTCTTATATATCGCAAAGGCTTAATGCTTCTGCGTCAGCTACGAGCGTTACGTCTGGGTGCATCTGTAAGATAGATGCGGGTACATCTGTCGTCACCGGGCCGAAGAAAGCTTTGCGCACAATGTCGGCTTTGCCTTTGCCGTTAACAATAACCACAATCTTTTTTGCCATCATAATAGATTTGATACCCATTGTGCACGCTTTGGTGGGGACATCCTCAAGCCGGTCAAAAAAACGGGAATTAGCCTGGATGGTGCTTTCCGTGAGCGATACGCAGTGGGTAACCTGTTCAAATGGGGTTCCCGGCTCATTAAAACCAATATGGCCGTTATTGCCAAGCCCAAGCAGTTGCAAGTCAATGCCGCCCAGTGATTGGATGGTCTGTTCATACTCCCTGCATGCCTTTTCAACATCCTCCGCCATGCCGTTTGGGATATTGGTATTCTCCTGTAAAATATTAATCTGCCCAAAAAGGTTCTCCATCATAAAATAATAGTAGCTCTGCGCATTTTCATGCGTAAGCCCCATGTATTCGTCCAGGTTGACGGATTTCACTTGTGAGAAATCCAAATCCCCTTTCTGGTAACGTTTGATGAGATGGGAATAAAGCCCCAAAGGGGAAGAACCGGTAGCGAGCCCCAGCACACAGTCCGGCTTAACTATTACCTGGGCAGAGATTATGTTCGCCGCCTTGCGGCTCATGTCGTTATAATCATTTGCTTTAATAATATTCATACAATACACCTTTCAAAAGACGGAGGAGGGGGGATTTGAACCCCCGCGCCGGGATTACCGACCTACTGGTGTTCGAAGCCAGACCCTTCAGCCGCTTGGGTACTCCTCCAAATTTATAACCGCCTATTAACAGTATAACAAATATTTCAAAAAAAGCAAATGAAAAATCTTGTGGAGAGTAAAAATATGGGATATAATTATAAGCACAAGTCAAATTCCCCATAGTAAACAAGGGGGACACCAAACAAAACGCAAAGGATGTGATATCATGAAACGAATTGGAATGTTGACAAGCGGCGGTGACTGCCAGGCTTTGAATGCCGCAATGCGGGGCGTGGTAAAAGGGCTAAGCAAGAACCTGGAGGCATTGGAAGTGTATGGTTTTTATGAGGGGTACAAGGGCCTTATATATGGCAATTACCGTCTGCTTACTTCTGGAGATTTTTCCGGAATCCTTACCAAGGGCGGCACAATTCTTGGGACCTCAAGGCAGCCGTTTAAGATGATGCGGGTGCCGGACGAGAAGGGCCTTGATAAGGTTGAGGCGATGAAGCAGACTTATTATAAGCTCCGTCTGGACTGCCTGGTAATCCTGGGAGGGAACGGGACACAGAAGACAGCAAACCTTTTACGTGAAGAAGGCTTAAATATTATCCATCTGCCGAAGACAATTGACAATGATATTTTTGGCACGGATGTGACTTTTGGCTTCCAGAGCGCCATCAACATTGCCACAGATGCGATTGATTGTATCCATACGACCGCAGCGTCCCACAACCGCGTATTTATCGTAGAAGTTATGGGGCATAAGGTTGGGTGGCTGACATTATATGCCGGAATGGCAGGAGGCGCTGACATTATCTTGTTGCCAGAGATTCCTTATGACATTAATAAAATAGTAGAGGCAATTGAGGGAAGGAACCGTTCTGGCAAAGGATTTACCATTCTTGCGGTGGCAGAGGGCGCGATTTCCAAGGAGGATGCGAAGCTTAGCAAAAAGAAATTAAAAGAAAAGCAGGAGAAGAACAAGTATCCTTCTGTTTCTTATGAGGTTGCAGCACGGATTCAGGAGAAGACCGGAAGCGAGGTGCGCGTCACGGTTCCCGGGCATACCCAGCGCGGAGGCAGCCCTTGTCCGTATGACCGCGTGCTCTGCACAAGGTTGGGGGCAGCGGCAGCAGACCTTATCCTTAACGATAAATACGGCTATATGGTCGCTATGATTGATGGAAATACCAAGAAAGTGCCATTGGGAGATGTGGCAGGAAAGTTGAAGATGGTAGAGCCGGATTCCAAGATTATCCGTGAGGCAAAATTAATAGGAATTAGTTTTGGAGATTAAATATGTCGTATACTGCGCTATACCGTAAGTTCCGTCCTCAGGAATTTGAGGATGTCAAAGGACAGGAACATATTGTTACAACGCTAAAGAACCAAATTAAGGCAGATAGGGTGGGACATGCCTATCTGTTTTGTGGGACAAGAGGGACTGGGAAGACTACGGTTGCCAAGATATTTGCTAAGGCAGTCAACTGTGAGGACCCTCAAGATGGGAGCCCCTGTGGAAACTGCCCCTCCTGCAGAGCGATTGCAGCGGGCAGTTCCATGAATGTAATTGAAATAGATGCCGCCTCCAACAACGGTGTGGACAATATCCGCGAGATCCGTGAGGAGGTGGCATATTCACCAGCGGAGGGCAAATACAAAGTATACATCATTGATGAAGTTCATATGCTTTCCATAGGAGCTTTCAATGCATTGCTGAAGACTTTGGAGGAGCCTCCTTCTTATGTGATTTTTATCCTTGCCACTACAGAAGCCCATAAGATTCCGGTTACCATCCTTTCCCGGTGCCAGAGATATGATTTCCGCCGGATTTCCATGGAGACGATTGGCAGGCGGCTTATGGACTTGTTGGAGCGGGAACAAGTTTCGGCAGAGCCCAAAGCGATCCGTTATATTGCCAAGGCGGCAGATGGCTCTATGCGTGATGCACTGAGCCTGTTAGACCAGTGCATTGCTTTTTATCTGGGGAAGGAACTGACGTATGACAGGGCATTGCAGGCATTGGGCGCAGTAGATACAGAAGTGTTTTCTAAGATGCTGCGCCAGGTAATCGCCCAAGACGTTTCTGGCGTGATCGCCCAGTTGGAGGAAGTGATTGTAGAAGGGCGTGAGCTGGGGCAGTTTGTGCTGGATTTCACATGGTATCTGCGAAATTTGCTTTTATTGCAGGGTTCTGATAATATGGAGGATGTGCTTGATATTTCCAGTGATAACCTTGCTTTGCTGAAAGAGGAAGCGGCAATGGTGGAGGCAGCGGAATTGATGCGCTATATCCGCATATTTTCAGAGCTGTCAAATCAGATGCGGTATGCAGTACAAAAGAGGGTGATACTGGAAATTGCCTTGATTAAGCTGTGCAGGCCGCAAATGGAAAAGGATTATGATTCATTAGCGCTCAGGGTTGCCAAGCTGGAGGAGAAAATAGAAAATGGGCTTTTCGCGCCTTATCCGGCGGATAGCTCCCAAAGCCCGGGGCAGGGCGTCCCATTTTGCGCCAATGGGAATTTGCCAACGGGTGAATCTGGCGAGGGCATCCTTATGGGAGCTAAAGCGCGCAGGCCTGAGCTGCCCAAGGCGGTCCCTGAGGATGTGCAGCAAATTGTACGGAATTGGCGTTCCATTGTGGAAGAGTTATCCGGCGGGCTGAAAAATTATTTAAAGCTTGCCAGGCCGAGCCTGACAGAAGGCGGGCAGCTTTTGCTGGTATTGGAGGATGAGGTGGCGGGGTCTTTTGTGGACACGGAGGGGCACCGTCAGGAATTGAGGGACGCCATGGGCAGAAAGACTGGTAAAGAGGTTCCGTTTAATATAGAGGTGAATCCAGCAAACCAGCCTTTTGAGGAGTCGTATGTAGATTTGGAAAAGATGATAAATATGGAAATCACGATTGAAGATTAGGAGGATATTGTAATGGCGAAACGTGGAGGTTTCCCGGGAGGGATGCCCGGCAACATGAACAATCTGATGAAGCAGGCCCAGAAAATGCAAAAACAGATGGAAGATGCGACCAAGGAACTGGAAGAGAAAGAGGTTACGGCAACAGCCGGCGGCGGCGCCGTGGAAGTGACGATTTCCGGCAAGAAAGAAGTAACGAAGGTAAAGCTGTCCGAGGAGGTCGTGGACCCGGATGATATCGAGATGCTGGAAGATTTAATTATGGCGGCAACCAATGAGGCACTGCGCAAGATTGAGGAGACGTCACAGCAGGCAATGGCCAAGATTACCGGCGGGCTGGGCGGCGGGTTCCCATTTTGATTTTTGGGTATCATAATCTGAGTGGTTTTAAAGAGGCGTCTGTTGGATGCCATAATCTGAGATGATTTAAGAGGTATCTGTTTATATGCCTCAATCTTAGGGAGGGACGCATGGATTATTATAGCAGCCAGATAAGCAAATTAATTGAGGAATTGTCTTCTCTGCCTGGAATTGGAAGCAAGTCGGCACAGCGGCTTGCTTTTCATATTTTAAATATGCCGGTGGAACATGTGGAGAAACTTTCCTCGGTGATTGTAGAGGCAAGGAAGAAGGTAAGATATTGTAAAAATTGTTATACGCTTACAGATGATGAGCTTTGCCCCATCTGTAAAAATGCTGGGCGCAACCATAAAATGATTATGGTGGTGGAGGACACAAGAGACCTTGCCGCGTATGAAAAGACTAACAAGTATGAGGGTGTATACCATGTGCTGCATGGGGCAATATCCCCAATGCTGGGGATTGGGCCTAATGAAATCAGGCTCAAAGAGCTGATGCAGCGGCTGCAAGAGGATGTGGATGAGGTTATTATTGCCACTAATTCCAGCCTGGAAGGGGAAACCACGGCAATGTATATCAGCAAACTGATTAAGCCGACAGGGATAAAGGTTTCCAGGATTGCCAGCGGCGTGCCGGTGGGCGGCGATTTGGAATATATAGATGAAATGACGCTGTTGCGTGCCTTAGAGGGCAGGACGGAATTGTAGGCCTTGGAATTAAGGCTTAGTGACAGGGATTGGCAAAAATTTTAAATCATGTATGCTACCATCGTGTAAAAAGAGGTGAGTACATGATTGAAATTATTTGCAAAGATGACCCCCAAAAAACGACGCTGGGCAGAGCGGAAGATACGGTTTTCCTGCCCAAAAATATCCGACAGGTTGGAAGCCCCAGAGGACGGCACCGGATTTATCTGGAGGATTATGTGTATACATATTTGCGGAGCGCGGCCAGGGACAATGAGACGTGCACAGTGGTTTTTTTAGGCAAAGGGCAGGTGGTGAAAGATATCCGATATACCTTTGTCAGCGGCCTGGTGGATTGCGGCGAGGCAGTTTTCCAGTGGGAGAATATCAGCCTGGATGAGAGTTTTTGGGATTATATATACAAAGAGCAGAAACAGTTTTTTTCGGAGCTGGAAATTGTCGGCTGGGCGCTTGGGAGGACAGGGGGGAGCATGGACCTGACCCCGGCGGTGGAAGCCGCCCATCGCAAATATTTTGCCGGCAGGGATAAAATCCTCATGTTGATTGATATCTTGGAAGGAGAAGAACAGTTTTTCATTTATGAGCAGGGATATCTGCAAAAACGTGAGGGATTTTACATATATTACGAAAAAAACCTTGCCATGCAGGAATATATGATTTATAAGCGGGAAGAGGACATGCGTATTGCCAAGCTTAAGGGTGGTGATTCTCCTGCAGGGGACGACAAGGAAGAGACAGAACGGCTCTTTTCTGAAGATGATGGAGAAACGGGCCAGGGTCCTGTAAAAGAGATGGGGCAGACAGAGCCTCCCAATGAAAATACGGCTTGGCAGGATATAGAATCTGCGATTCGGACGGAAGAGTGGCAGGATTCAATGCCGGTATCCAAAGAGCCGAAGACCCAGGCGGAAGAAGCATTGGAAAGTTACCGCAAAATGCTTTTGGAGCGTCAGGGAAAGCGTGAGCAGAGCCAGAACCGGAGGTTCCTCTATACGGCGTCCTCCTTTTTCCTGGTGGTGCTCTGTGTGATTGGCATTACTACCATCAATAATTACCGGAAAATGCAGAAGGTAGAAGATGTTTTGAATGTTATCAACCATGATAAGGACCAGGCCCCATCAGACGGGAAACCTGAGGAAGCAAAGGGGGAGGAAGTAAAGGCAGATGGGGACCCGTTAGTTGTGGAAACCGTAGATTCTCAAATAGAACCGTTGGAGCCTGATGCCGACAGGCAGGATGACGCGCAGGAGGGTTCTGGCGCTAAAGATACCGAAGGTGAAGAAGAATCCCCTGACAGTGCGAATAAGGATAGTTCTTTAAAACCGGCAGAAAGCAATGGGCAGGATGCATCTGGTGAGCTGCCAGCCGGGGAGGCGCAAGAAAGTTCCGTGAAGCCAATGGAAGATGCACAAGGGGAGGCGCAAGGCGGTTCCGCGAAGCCAACGGAAGATGCACAGGGGGAGGCGCAAGAAAGTTCTGTGAAGCCAACGGAAGATGCACAGGAGGCGGCTGCCGGGGAGAAGAAATATTATACGGTGCAGGCAGGCGACACGCTGAATTCTATCTGCCTTGAAATCTATAAAACAAAAGATATGGTGAAAAAGTTAAAGGAAGTCAATGACATTGAGGATGGGGATAAGATCCTTATAGGCCAGAAGCTGCTGCTTCCATAAAAAACTAATGCACGAAGGAGGAGAGTATGCTATACTAATACAACAATTTAAGTAATCAGCAACTTACTTGAATTTTGTTGTCTAATTCTGGAGGTGCAATTTTGGACAAACAGGCATACCGAGTGGTAACATCAAATGTAAATGAAATGAATGAAAAAATCCACAGACACCGCAGGAGGGTCCTAAGCCTGGCGGTGCTTGTGGTTGTTTTAGTATTAGGGACATTAACGGGGGCTTATATTTATCTGCAAACCAGGGTTTATACGGAATATGATGTGATAGAGTCCATGGAACGCAAGGATTCTAATGAAACACGCTTTGCGGAATTCCAAGGAAATATTATTAAATATAATAAAGATGGAGCAACTTGCATTAATATGTCCAACCATATGGTGTGGAACCAGACATATGAGATGCAGTCACCCATGATAGACATTTGCGAAGGGTATGCGGCGGTTGCTGATAAGAAAGGTGATAATATCTATGTCATGGACATGCAAGGCCCGTGTGGGGAAATTAAAACAACGATGCCCATCCAAAGGGTGCAGGTGGCAAATCAGGGGACGGTGGCTGTCTTGATGGAGAGGGATGGGACGGGCTATATCCACTTATATGACAAGCAAGGAAATTTTTTGGCAGAAGGGGAGCTGCACACGGAAAATAGCGGATACCCGTTAGATATTGCAATTTCTAAGGATGCAAAGAAAATGGCGGTATCATTGCTGGATGTCAACGAAGGAAAGGTAAAGACAACAATTAAATTTTATAATTTTGATTCTTTTGGGCGGGAAGAGATTGATAATGTCGTGGGAGAATTTTCGTATGCGGAAATGGTCTTCCCGCAATTGGAATTCCTCACAAATGACGTTATGGCGGCATTTGGCAATGGCGTGACAGAAATATTTGCAGGGACACAGAAACCGCAGCCTCAAAAAAAGATTTCCACAGAGTTGGAAATCCGCAGCATATTTTACAATCAGAAATACATGGGATTTGTCTACGCTAATGAAAACAGCGAGTCCCCTTATAAAATGCAGGTGTTTGACTTGGCTGGTAAGGAGGTTTTTTCCCGGGATTTTAATATCCAGTATGAGGAAATTGGATTTTTGGAAAATAGCGAAGTGTGTGTGCGCAGTGAATCGGAATGCGCTATTTACACATTGCGGGGATGGGAAAAGTTTTACAGTAACTTTGATAAAAGTATCAAGAAGGTTTTGTCTGCTGGAGGAATCCGCAATTACATATTTTTGAGAGAGGGAGAGACGCAGAAGGTAAGGCTGAAATAGGGGGACAAAAGGTAAAATTGGAATTAGGAGAGAGCACAATGGATATATTATTGATTGTAGTACTACTGATTTTGGGGGGGTTTGGGCTGCATGGGTACATGCGGGGGTTAGTGCGGGTACTGTTTTCCTTGGCGGCTGTTTTTGCCGCCATCTGCATTGCCACGGCGTTTGAGCCTTATACCGCGCAATTTTTGCAGAATCAGACGCCTTTGTATGATACGGTAAAAGAAAGGTGTACCGAATATTTGCAGGCGTCGTTGGAACAAGGGAATCAGCATGAAGCGAAGGGACATGGGGATGTTGCCGTGCTAGGCGTCAAGCTCCCAGAAGAGATTTCGCAGATTTTAGGTGAAGATGTTCTAGGGCAGGCAGGCGGTATGTTGGAAGATGCAGGGATATACATCCGAGCGGGAGAATTTGTGGCGGACCAGGTAGTGCACCGGCTGGCGTGGGCGATTAACTTTATAGTGGTTTTGGTTTTGCTGGCATTGGCTGTTCATTTTCTTGACGTACTTGCCAAGCTTCCAGTACTGAGGAATATCAACCGTATTGGAGGGCTGGCGGTGGGTTTGTTGGAAGGCTTGATTGTTGTGTGGATTGTGTTTTTGGCGGTTGTGTTGTGCCAGGGGACGGAATTTGGCAGGGAATTGATGTCTTCTATAGAGACGAATGCCTTTTTGAGGTTTTTGCATGACAATAATCCATTGGAGCAGTTGCTCCTGCGTTGAGAGGAGATTGTATGTTTTGGGGATCGTGTGCAGCTATGGCGATTTTGGGTATTTAGGGCAGAATAAAAAGATTTTGTAAAAAAATGAAAAAATTTCAGAAATAGGGTTGACAACAGGAAATAACCATGGTAATATATACGAGCTGTCGCAGTAAACGAACAGCACACCACCTTGACAACTGAACAGTGGAATGACCTTGAAAGATTCAAAAGAGTACCTGCCAAAGAGGCAGGCGAAGCCGGGAGACCGGCGGGAT
>CATLBW010000032.1 GCA_949879775.1 uncultured Lachnospiraceae bacterium | reverse complement strand
TCCTTGTTCTTCCGCCTGCTTGGCCGCTCATAGCTGGGGTTCCTGCGTACCTTGTAACTTTTCCCACGATAAGAAAACGAAAGCTCTACAAACGTCGGTGCCTCGGGCCTGGCATACTGGCTGCGCATCATCGCGCCATCGCGCTTCCCGCCGCTGGTCTGGTCGTAAAGGGCGTAAGTAATGGCGTCAAAAATCGTCGTCTTCCCGGCTCCCGTGTCCCCGGTAACCAGAAATACCCCTCCAGCCATCTGTGAAAAATCAATCGTCTCCTCCCCTGCATAGGAGCCAAACGCCGACATTGTCAATGTTATAGGCCTCATGTCCCCTCCTCCCATTCGTCCACAATCCCTTCCACCATCGCTTCCTCCTCTGCTGTCAGCGGCTGCCCCTGCATTTCCTGGTAAAAAGAGCGAAACATTTCCATCGGCTGCTGGCAAAACTCTTCTCCCTGCCCTTGCAGCCGGTTCCTTGTCCTGGCATTATCAACGCGCACCTCTAAGATGCAGTCATAGGCCTCCTCTAACTGTTCTTTGGGGTGGTATGGCTCCTTTTCATCCGTGAGGATCACGCTGAGGAAATCATGGCGGTTTTCGTCTGTGGCGCTTTCAATCACCTCTTTCAGCAGCCCGCGCACCTTACGCACGTCCTGGACCGGCTCAATGGGAAGCGTCTCTATGGCAATTCCCTCCCCTTTCTCCCCCATTGTCACCATGGTGATGGATTTCCTGTGATGCTCCTCGCTGACGGAATATTTAAGAGGCGTCCCGCAATAACGGATATGGGGAAATTTGACCTTCTGGGCGCCATGGATATGCCCCAGCGCCACATAGTCAAACTTTTCCACCACAGAAACGTCCACATTTTCCAACCCCCCCAGGGAAATTACAAGCTGTTCCGATTCGCACCGCTTTGGCTCCTGCCCTCCATTCGTATAGAATTGATGGGAAAGCAGGACATTGCGCTTCCCGTAATCAATATTTTCACGCCCTATAATTTCACGGACCGCGCTCTCATAACTGCGCACCGCGCCCTCGGCAAACAAATGCCGCACATACCCTGGCTTTAAGAAAGGCAGGAGGTAAAAATTAACTTCCCCATACCCGTCATGCAGCACAATCTTTTTCAAATGATCCTCTTGCTGTGTAGGCGCCGATACTGACAGATAAATCTGATGTTTTTCCAGAAACGAGGAAGCATAACCCAATCGCTGCGCATTGTCATGGTTCCCGGCGACCATCATTACCGGGATTGTCGGCGTGATGGCGGATAGCTCCTGTAAAAATTTGTCAAAGACCGCATAGGATTCCCCAGAGGGCACCGCACGGTCAAATATATCGCCGCAAATCAGGATTGCGTCCGGGCGGTATTCCCTTGCCCGCTCCACAACCTGGGACAGCGCTGCCTGCTGGTTGTCCCTGAGGCTATAAGCATGAAGCTGTTTCCCAATATGAAGGTCCGACAGATGAAAAAACCTCATGCGTTACTCCCTTTCCAAATACCGTTTCAAATCCTCCATCTGCAGCTTCGCCTGCTGGTAACCCTCCTCATAGAGCATTGTCAGCCTGTCAGGGTTTGACTCGGTCCTGCTGACGCCATAAGTCGTCTTTGGCGCAATCACAAATACCTCTCCTGCTTTCTCCTTTTCCAGCAGCTCTTCCATACAAGCATTGTACCTTTCCGGGCGGGTTTTTAAATCCTCCGCTATATGGGGGTATTTCTTGTACAGTTTGATGGAAATATTTCCTGCACGTTCCGATTTCTTGACATAATCGCGCTCCCTGGTAAGGATGACAATATTCTTATCACATCCCTGTGCAATGGCACGCTTATAGGGAACGGAATCAGACACGCCGCCGTCCAGGTAATAATGTTTCCCCACCTTCACGGGCTGGAAAAGAATTGGCAGCGCGCAGCTTGCCACCAGCACCTCGAATTTTTCATCCCGCCTGGGAACTTCCAGATATTCGGCCTTCCCTGTATGAAGGTTGGTAACGCACGCCTCCACCTTCCCCGGAAATGCTTCAAACGCCTCAAAATCAAAAGCTTCCAGCTTATTCGGTATCTCCTCAAACACAAAAGGGATGTTATAGAAATTCCTGTTCTTCAACAGATGCCGTACGCCCATGTACCGTTTATCATTCATGTATTTCTGGATAATTGTCAGGTTCCTGCCTTTCTGCCCAGAGAGGTATGACACCCCATAGGCAATCCCCGCCGACACGCCGATAAAATAATCCGGCATAATCCCTTCCTCTAAAAATGCATCCGCCACGCCGCAGCTAAATACCGTACGGCTAGCCCCGCCTTCCATGGTTATTCCCAGCTTCATGTCCCGCTCATTCCTTTCTATTTCTTCACTTATCACCCATTATATTCTGATATACTTAGAGTTTCAAGCCTGGAATTTTTTATTCCCGCGAGCAATGAGGAAAATAGACATGCTTGCATGGATATTTGACGAATGCCGCGAGGCTTATCTGCTCTTCGCAGAAGAGGAGATGCCGCCCCGGCGAGGGGTCAAATACCCCGCCCCTTGGGGCGAAAAGAACAAGCTAGGTCATGCCCCGTCAGCTTGCTGCGGGGTATTTGATTTACACAATAACGCAGTGGAGCGAAACCTCATGGTTTCGCTCCACTGTTGCTACGCCAGGGCCACCGCTTATGGCAACGCAATGGCATAGGTTCCCTATTTTTTCACGCGTATCTTTTTGGTAACTTTTTTCTTGCCACAGGTGATTGTCAATTTAGCCGTCCCTGTCTTCTTCTTAGCGGTCAGCTTCACCTTATTCCCTTTCGACTTGTTCATCTTGAGCAGATTCTTGCCCTTAGCGTCTAATTTCCATTTGACTGTACCCTTTATGCCATATGCTTTCGCTGTCAGGGTAATGGATTTCTTCATCCTAACTGTCGTTTTGCCGCTGACCTTGAGCGCCGGCTTTAACACAGTAACCGTATATGTCGTTTTCACATTGCTTCCATCCGTCGCTTTCACCGTAACCTTTACCTTGCCCGGCGCTTTTGCCGTCAGCTTCCCGCTTTTGGAGACTGTGGCGACAGACTTCTTGTCAACGGAGTAAGAAACTTTCTGCGACGCCCCTTTGGGCTTCACAACCGCCTTTAACTGCAGCGTCTGGTACGCATACATTTTCTTGGTCTTGGCTGTCACGGAAACAGCAGCCGCCTTGATTGGCTTTGCCGTCACCCTGCCTGCATAAGCCCCTTCAAGCTTCCCTGTCTCCACAGAGCTTGTAACCTCAACGGCCAGCTTCTTGCCAACCTCACTGGCCGTCAGCGTATAAGCGGCTTTGACGGCCCCGCTAACCTTAACGCCATTCGCATACCATTGATATGCCAGCACCCCGGTATTGTTATCCTGCGCAACCTTCGCGGTCAGCACATCGCCCGGATAGGATATCCCGCCTGCCCTGCTTGAGGTTATGGTGACTGTCCCTTTCAGTTCAGCCGGCTCCTCCGGCCCAGGCCCCGGGCCTGGCCCAGGCTCCTCCATAATTGTCCCCGTATAAACTCCTTGAATCTGCCCGGTCTCCACCGTGCTGGCAACCTTGACGCTCACGGCTTTCCCGATATCGGATTCCTTCAGCACATACGTCGGCTTGGTCGCCCCTTCTATCTTGGCGCTTCCTGCATACCACTGGTAGCTTAACGTCCCGGTGTTATTCGTATCGCTGCCTACTGCCGCGGTAAGCGTGTCTCCCGGATAAGAGACGTCGCCGCTCCTGCTTGAAGTTACGCTGACTGTCCCAGTAAGCGCATCAGGCACGACAATATTTCCCGTCTCAAAATTAGCAAAGTTCATTGCCCCGCTCACATAGCCATTTCCCTTAAGCCCAAGGACTTCTACCGTATTCATTGCCCCCTCTTTTGCCTCTAACAGCCTGCTGTCCACAGTGATGGTCGCCTGTCCATTTGCAAGCGGAACAACTGTGCTGCCGCCAACTTCTGCTTTCCTGCCATTTACCAGGAATGTTACCGCATTTACATTGGAGTCCGTTACCTTTGCCGTAGCTGTCACAGAACCATCTGCGCTGTCTTTAGCCGTCACAGTAACCTTCGAGGACACCTGGTTGCCCAAGGAACGGTACAGGCCCTGCACATCCGTAAACTGCGCGTCCATCCACTCCACACGCTTCTTAATAAATGTCTTTAAGGAGGCAACCGCCGCATCATACGTCTGGCTTGTCGTATGTACCTGCTGTCCATTTACAAATGCATACCCGCTGCAATTGCCATAAGAGTAAGACCACTTATCATCATTTGCCAAAGATGCTGAACTATATTTCTTCTGTAAAGCATCAATCGTGCCGCCATCCTTCATAATATCCTCTATGACAGTGGGGCGGTATTTCTTATAAATCTCAAATGCTTTCGTCACGAAATAAGGGTCCTTCACCAGGTAGCGGTTCCACTGCTCCTTCTGGTAAGCCTGCTCCGCAAAGCCTCCCCGAAACGTATCCATGCCGCAGAGCGTAGTGTGCCAATTGTCATACACAAACGGCCCGGTCATGCTGTACATATTGATATTGCCCCATGCCCAGTCATAATCCCATGCCGGCCCCATTTTTGCCTTCCCCTCTAAATCTTTATAGAGATATGTACTGTTCTTCATAGAATCCCAATTGTTCACATACTCGCACAGCAGCCAGTACTGAAGCAGGGAGTCCAGATCAAACAAGTCTGTATAATGGACTTTCTCCCCCTTATAATCCGCCGTGTAATCGGGGCTGCGCAGCGAAGCTTCATAGGCGTCCAGGTAATCCTTGGCAAAAGACATCATCACATCGCTTGTCTTCGCATATTCCGGAGCACGGAAAAACATGGGGATATTCCCGTACCTAGTTGAGAATGTGGAAATATATTTATACTGGTCCGACGTGCTCCGAAAATCCATGTCCAGCAGGAACCCACCGGTAACTTCCGGGATTTCCTCCGTATAATAATCGGCAATCTTATACGTCTGCCCCTTGAATGTAAATTGCTTGGTTGTCACCCAGCTATAATCCTGCTCCATCGCCTCTTCCAAATCGGACTGTTTCAGATTGGGGTTCTTCTCGCAGATTGCCTCGGCGATATCATCCGCCTGCCCTTCCCATTCATGCACATTGACGCGCGCAGAACCAACCCGCACATGCTCAGCCAATTCATAGATGCCCTGGTACTGACCGTTGAGTATCAACACTACATTGGTCGTGCCCATGGACACTTCCATGCCAATGTCCCTTGAAAAATTATACGCCAGCTCATTGCGCATGTTCGTGTGGTCAATCATATTTGCCAAAAGCGTCCAATGCTTATTCGTATTCTTGCTGTCCTTCTTGTTATTTTTGCCAAGGCCCAGCAGGTTCGCCTTTTTGCCAAGCTTTAATTTATAAGGCTTCTTCACGCGCCACGCCACTGCCTGGCTCCAGGTCGAATTCCCCCTGCCCTTTATCGTCGTCTTACCATCATACCAATACGACTGGTCGCTAAATTCATCATTCCCCTGTACCTTCATCACGGCATCCTTCGCCACCGTATTGCTGTTAACCTCCTGCCCGTCATTCGTATCTATATAGATAACCGGAAGCTCACTGCAATAAGTAGACAAATTCCAGCTTACGCTGCCGTCAGCGCTCGTGATTGCCACGGAAATGAATTTCTCCAAATCACCCTTCTTCGGCGTATAGCTGTTGCCGGAATTAGAAATTGCCGCGCCGCCTACGCTCCACTTGTAGTTTAGCCTGGCGCCTTCCGGCAGGTTCGACACGGAAACTGTAAGCGCCGTCCCCACCTTGGCATAAGGCTGGTCAAACACCGCCTCTTGTTTATTGTCTGACAATACCACAACCTTAAAGCTGCGGCTATAGCCCTTATCTGAATGGGCAGTCAGCATCACCGTGGTATCCATGCCGATTTCTGCCGGATGGGCAACCGCCTTTTCGCCCTCAATCGTCAGCGCGGCTTCCTCGCTGCTGCTCCAGGTAATCGCATCAGCTCCCGCTGTCTGCGGAAGCACGATCTCCGTCTTCACGCCGGACGCCGACTCTCCTTCCGCAAACGCAAGCGACAGCCCGGAAAGATAAATCCTCCCCGCTGCGCTGGATGTTAAACAAAACTTGGGAACCGGATAACAGCCTGCCTCCGCCTGCCATGTGTCAGCAGACAGGTTGCCGACAAGCGTTCCGCTCAATAAATCCTTATCTTTGACTGCCGTTACCCCCCCTAAAACCTGCTGTTCCAAAGAAGAGGGGATATAACAGTCTGTAAGCGTGCTCAAGTAACCCGCATTCCCATTTTGGGCGGTGGCAATACCAAAAGCGTCATAGCCCGCATACTGGACCATCCCCGTATTAACGCACTGGGAAATCGTCTTGCAGGCGGACTGCGCCACACGCCCAATGATTCCGGCCGCATATACCAAATCTGCGCGGGAACCGTCCGCAAATACATCCGCGCCATTGTAACAGTCCGTCACCGAAATGAAGTTATTCGCCATGGAAGCCGAGGTCCTGCATTCGCCGATAATCCCTCCTGCCCCTACAGTGTCGCAAATTCCCGAAGGGTTCACCGTCAAAGTCCCGTCGACAACGACAATGCCGGAAATATTGGCATACCCATTGACCTCGCCTGCCAGGGTGCCAACCGCCGCCAGCCCGTCCGGAAAGTCCGTACGGATATTGACATCGGTAAAAATAAGGTTTTTCACCTCCGCATAATCGCTGGCATTATCAGAGCCGACCACGCTGAAAAGGCCGACCTGCCCATACTTGCCGCCCTGGTTAATAGAGTCGTTCAAATTAACAGTCAGCCCGGAAACCACATGCCCCTGACCGTCAAACGTACCGGAAAATACGTTCGCCTCCTGGGGGTTACAGGTTCCCTTGTTCCCCAGATGTCCGCCCAGCGGCTCCCAATCACTGCCGGACAAATCAATATCCGCGGTCAGCTTGTAGTCCCCGCTCATAGGGTAGGAAGCGTCCGTCCCTATCTTTTTCAATTCCTCCGCAGACTTAATGGAAATAACATCCCCCTCCGCAGCCTGGACAGGAAATGGCGCCTCCAGGCCGGAAAACAGTAACATTGCCGCCAAAACGACTGACAGCAGCCTCCCCCACGGCATACGTTTGCATTTTTGTTTCATGTAAACCTCCTTCGCTGGCTTTAAAAATAGTTAGTTATATTTTAACATAAACCACCTGGAAAAGGATTGTTTTTTTTTGCAAAATCATTATAATTTTGTATAGGAAAAATTATTAACACGCCAACCCGTATAGAAAGGTGGGATTCCCATGAACCAATCAGAAGAACTGCGTATGACTTATTCTGGCATCATAACCAAAAATAAGCAGAAAATCGTCCATGTTTCCTTTGAGCGTGGGAAAGATTTTGCAGAAGGCAGCCTTCCCACGGGAAAAATTGAGAAATCTTCGGGCTTTTCCACCCAGGAGATAGAACAGTTAAGCCAATACCTGCTGCAAAATGCGGATGATATCATGAAAAAAGCAGAGAAAGTCAATCCTCTGCGCAGTTGGATGGGGAAAGGCTGAACGCCCTTGCCCCATCCTTCCCTTAGCCTTTTCCCAACAGCGCTACTTGTTCGCCTGGTTGCCACATTTCGGGCAGACGTTACCACCACGGTAGGTGTACCCACAGCGGTAACAGCATTTCACCTCATGCTCCTCCTTCGCCAGATAAGAAATGCTCCTCGACTCCGGCTTCTCCTGCAAATAAGCGACAAACCCATCCAGGACCTGTGCGAAAACACCCAGCTCCTTTGCCGGGATGCCTCCCGGGATTTTTGTCTTTACCCCGTTTCCCCGTTTTAAATAAATCCCGCGGTTCAAAAGCCCTGTATTGCCTTCTATGCCAAAGATTGCACGGATGGGGATTTTCTCACTGTTAAATGTGCTGTTATAAAAAATATGGTCCGACGTCAGCAAAAACCCTTCTTTCCCATTCTTCTTTGCCGAAGAGTCGCATATAAGGATGGGGTATTCATAACGGCTGCGGTCCGCCGCATATGTATTCAAGGCCTTTGCGGCTAACCTTGCCTCTCCTTCCTCCCAATCCCCGCGCATCACTTTGCGCACTTCATAAAAGTGGAGCCGTTCCATATCCTTAATCTTGCCTTTTAAATCTTCGCGCAGCTTATCTACCAACAACGCGCACTCATCCATCTTAATCTTAGTAAGCCTTTTATCAATCATTTCCAGCGTATTCGTCTTTAACTCCGGCAAAAACGGCCCGCCTTCTATCTTCTCGTACGCCTCCGCGGCCTCATCAAAGGTCATCGTGAGGATGTTGGGGCAAATCTTGTCTATGGCCGCCTCGTCAACCCTGCGCAGCCGCTCTTCAACCTTCGCCTGCACATCAGCCGCATCCCGCCCGGAAAACCCTTCCTTTAACTGCTCTAACATCTTGAGGAGCCCGCCGCGCTCGCTCTTACCAATCCGCCGCAGCATAGCGTCAAGCTCCGCTTTCTGCGCCTGCCTGCCTTTCTCCTCCAACTTCTCCTCAAACGGCGTAAAGTCCACATCCTGGTACTGCGCCAGCTTCCCGCGGAATGCATGGTACTGGCTGCGCGTCATATTTGCCGGCATAGAAGCAACCAACTGCTCCGCCTCCTGCTGCCCGCGCGCGCGCTTCATCTTTGCAATCTCCGACAACGCTTCCGCCTTTGCCGCCTGCGATGCCTGTGATTTGCTGACTTCTGCTTCGATACGCGCCATCACCTGATAAGGCTTCCCCTCACAGTCCCTTACCTTCTGCCGCAGCCCCTCCGCTTCACGCCGCTCTAAGGCATCCTCTATCTGCCTGTTAAAGTCCTTTTTCTGGTCATGGGCAAGCCCTTTCTCTGACTGGATTTGCTGGCGCAATTCCCCGAGCTGCCGCAGGGACATACGGTCTAACACCTTCATCCTCGCCTGGTATTTCACAGTAACTTCATCTTCTGCGCCGCTTAAGCCATGATGCCCTTTTTCACTTACACCGTGCGCGAAAGCCGCGTCCCCCTGCTGGGGCTGCCTATCCTGTGCCTTGGCGCCGTTTGCCTTTAACCCCTGGCTTCCTGCCTGTCCTCCCCTGCTGGGGGCGTCGGCCGATTGGGCGATATCCCTCCCCTGCGTCGGAACATTTCCTGCGCCGGCGCCATTTTGCATGTTGCCAATCGCTTTCGCGCTCTTTCTTCGTCCGTCGCCAACCCTGCCAGGACTTGCATCATCTACTGCCCCATTTCTTCCATTAGCCAAAAATTCCGCTTCCTTTGGCCCCGTCCCATTTCGCCGCATTTCACCAAGCAGCTTTTGAATCCTTTGGCGGTAAGGCTTCGCTTTCTCTGGCGGATAAAAGCCCTCTTGCAGCTTCCCGTCTAATTCCAGAAGGCCTTCTTCATCCATATCCTCTAAGTCGGCGCATGCCTCCTCAATCGTCTCAGGCTCCCGCGTCTTCCCGCGTTCCCATTCATACTCATTAAAATGGTAATTCGTCGTCCGTTCCGCGCTTTTCCCCAAAAGCTCCCGGTAATCCTCATATGCATCCCTGTCGCTGCCGAAAGCCATCGTATACACGTCGCCTTCCTGCAATAATTTTCCCGGGCGCGGCGTATAGAAAGAATTACACTGGTCACATGTATAACTCCTCGCCAGGAAAACCTTCCCTTCCTCGGTTTCCACCGGCAATTCCTCCCCCTCAGGATAGACCGCCATAAACATCTTCTGCGTACATTTGGCGCAGCAAATACCTGTCCTGTAAAAATTGTTCCCTAGGCGGGAGGCATGCTTTTCGTAAGCAGTAAGCTCGCTTTTGGCAAACTTGCAGCGCTCCACGCTCCAGCAGATTTTATGCCACAGCCCAAGCCCTCCTTCTTCCTGACCGCTTTCTTCCTCTTTTATCTCCTGCGCCTTACGCTTACCTTCCTCGATGGCGGCTTCCACTACCTCCTCATAGGTCATCTGGACCTCATTTTTATAGAACCGAAAATAGTCGTCGCGAAATCCCGGTTTAATTTTCATGTCCTTTAAGATCGTCTGGAAAAGGCCGTTGAGCTGATTATAATCCTGGTCTACCCTAAGCCCCTTGATTGTCCCCCATTTCCCAAAAGCATACAGCGTCATATTCAGCACATTTGTCAGTATCTCATTCTCTCCCACTGCTTCTGCGTCTTCGTCACGGTCCGGCAGCTCAATGACATTTGTATTGACTTTGCGGTTATCAAAATTAAAAACCAATGAGCGCACATTTCCTGACAAGATTAAAAAATTATTCAGCGCCACAAATTTCCCTGTCCATACCACATTGACGCCCGTAGTCTTAATCATACGCCCAAACACCGTTTTCAGCTCTTCATTTGCTTTCAGCAAAATCATGGCAAATCCTCACTATCCTTCCATCCACTTCAAAATAGCCACGCCCTTGGCCGCTAACTGTAGTTGTTCCTTCTCCTGGTATGAATCCCCGGTCAGCAATTCCGTACAACTGCAAGGCAGGGAAACTTCCTGCGCCCCTTCCTTGTGATTTAGCAAAAACAGATAATGTTCCTTCCCGCGGGACCGTTCGATTGCTTCCACGCCGGACGGCGCCTTAACCGCTGGGCAAATATCCTGCCTCTGGCAGATTTCTGCCATCAGCCGCCCGTAAAACGCTTCCTCTGGGCGCGTCCCCACATAATATGCCTGGCCCTGCCCAAATGCATTACGGGTTACCACCGGCGTCCCTGCATAGAAATCATCCTGGTATTCCGCAAGTGCCTCGGCCCCTTCCAGGTGTATTATGTCGCAGAGCATCCCGGCGCTATAAGCCTGCCCACCATAGACGAAGCTGTTCTTCTTTGAATCCGGCAGCGCATCGATCTCTTCCACCCAGATTCCCAGGATGTCCCGAAGCCTTCCCGGATAGCCGCCAATAACCACTAAATCACGCTCATCCACATATCCGCTAAAAAACGTAGTCACAAATGTGCCGCCCGCTTTCACAAACTCCCTGATACGCTCGTCCACGCCAGGCTTGGTCATATACAATACGGGAGCAACCACAAGCTTATACGCAGATAAATCATCTTCCTGCCCTACAATGTCCAGCGGGATATTCTGCTGGTGCAAAGCCGTATAATAATTCATAATTTCGTCCAGGTACTTTAATTTGACGCTGGGACCGGCAGAATATTCGATTGCCCACCAATTCTCCCAGTCGAACATCAACGCTGCCTTGGCCCTGCCACAAGCCCCAAGGATTTCCTCCCCAAGCTCAAAAAGCTCCCCGCCTAGCTGCGCAACCTCCCTAAATACCCTCGTATGCTCATGCCCAACATGGTCGATGACCGCGCCGTGGTATTTCTCGCAAGAGCCAATGCTTCGCTTTAACTGGAAAAACAGCACCGCGTCCGCGCCATGCGCCACTGCCTGATAGCTCCACAGCCTCATGACGCCTGGACGCTTTAATGCATTGACAGGCTGCCAATTCTGCGCGCTTGGCGTCTGCTCCATCAGCACAAAAGGCTTGCCGCCCCCGATACTGCGCATCAAATCATGGCTAAAGGCGATTTTGCTGTAAGAGTCTTCGTTCGAGGGATAATTGTCCCAGGAAATGAAGTCCATGCACTTGCCCCATTTCCGATAATCCAGCCCCTTGTAGGCACCCTCCATCAGGTTTGTAGTAACCGGGACGTCAGGCGTATATTTCTTCACAGCCTCATATTCCAGGCAAAAACATTCTAAAATACTGTCGGAGTTGAACCTCTTGTAATCCAAGCTGATTGTCTGCGCCGTCGTCTCATTTTCACTAAAATGCTCCGTGCGGTGGTCAGGCAGCACAATTTCCTCCCAATCATAGAACGTATGCCCCCAAAAAGAAGTATTCCAGGCACGGTTTAACTCGTCAAGCGTGCCATACCTTTTCCGAAGCCACACGCGAAACGCTTTCTCACAATTTTCACAATAACATTCCCCGCCATATTCATTAGAAATATGCCAGCCGATGATATTATCATAATTCTGATACCGTTCAGCCAGTTTTTCAGCAAGACGGACAGAATATTTCCGGTATATGGGGCTGTTGGGGCAGGAGTTATGCCTTGCGCCAAACTTGCGCCGGGTCCCATAAAAATCAGTCCGCAGAACCTCCGGGTATTTACGCGCCATCCACGCCGGATGTGCCGCAGTGCCGGTGGCGAGGCATACGTTCATATGGTGGCTCTTTGCCAGCTCCATAATTTTATCTAATTTCTCAAAACGGTATTTATCTTCCGAAGGCTGCAACGCTGCCCAGGAAAATACATTTAACGTCAATGTGTCCACATGTGCAAGCTCAAGCAGGCGCATGTCTTCCTCCCAAGTCTCCTCCGGCCACTGCTCCGGGTTATAATCCCCTCCATAAGCAATTTTATCTGTTTTCCAAACTTTTTCCCACATAATCCTTCTCCATTCTTAAATTAAATTTATACTCTTGTATTTCATTCTAGCACACTTATGTCCAAATGGAAATCAAAAAACAAAGCCATCTTGAACTCCCAGGCAAGATGTGTTACATTGGACATTGTATACCCACGGCTGATTTATCTGACGCTTTGTATAACTATCGCAAGGGAACAGGAAAGGAGCGCATCATGCAATTTAACAACACCATTATCTTTGATTTGGACGGCACCCTGCTAGACACCCTGGCTGACCTGGCCTGCAGCGTGAACTACGCCTTGGAAAAATACCATCTCCCCACCCACTCTAAAGACCGTGTGCGCCAGATGGTTGGAAACGGCGTGACCGTGCTGATGGAACGCGCCATACCGGGAGGGCGTTCTTTCCCGGAATTTGACAACTGCCTCGGCGACTTTAAAGAACATTATGAAATCCACAAAAAAGATTTCACCAAGCCATTCCCCGGGATTATGGAATTTTTAAAATCCGCTTATGGGGCAGGCTATAAAATGGCTGTCGTCTCAAATAAATTTGATCTGGCCGTCAAAGGGCTGTGCGAAGATTTTTTCTCGCCATACATCACGACTGCAATCGGGGAGTCCGCCCAGACCGCGCCTAAACCCGCACCGGACACGGTATTAAAAGCCATGGAAGAATTGCACGTTTCTCCCTGCCAATGTGTCTATGTGGGAGATTCCGACGTAGATATCATGACTGCCCAAAATGCCAATATCCCCTGTATCAGCGTAAGCTGGGGCTTCCGCTCCCGGCAGTTCCTAAAGGAACATGGGGCGTCTGCCATCGTCGATACCACAGATGAGCTAAGGCAGGCGCTGGAAACATATTTTTCTGCCCATAACCGATAACCTAACGCCCATAGAACAAAGTGGGCAGCGTGACAAGGCCTTTCCTAATTATAGCCAACGCCAAAGCTTTTTGTGCTGTGGCGTTGACTGCGCCGATTTTTGCTGCGTTTCTACGCAGAATTTCCTTACAAAAATCGTGCGCATCCCCCGGAGGTTCTATCGTAAACGACAATTATTTTTGTCGTTTACGATAAAATAACCGGCTCAGTTTCCGCAAAGAAACCGAGTCGGTTTTTATACTGGGCACCCCATGGGCTTGCCAAAATTTATTCCTCTAAATCTTCAAATTCTAACTCTAAGCCTTCATCATTGTCTACCTCTAGCCTTAAATCGTTCTCATCATCATCTGCGGCGCCATCATCAGCATCCTCCTCAGAATCCGCTTCAGAATCTTCCTCTTCGTCATCTTCCCAGCTTTCCTCATCGTCTGCATGGTATTCCTCGTAAGGCACTTCCTTCAAACTAGCGGCGTCATACAAAATCCCTATCGCTTTCTCCCTCACAACCTGGGTCCTGATATAGACTGCGCCGTAATCCCCTTCGTACTCCTCAAGCGAATCATACTCATTGTCCTTCGCCATTTTCTCACCCAGCTCTTTATACTCGCTGTCACTGACTTCCTTACCCTCCGCCTCTAAAATCGCCTGGGCGACAAGGTATTCATTGACCTGATCCTCAACCATCTGGGCAATATCTTCCTCGCTCATGAAACTATCCAAGAACTCCTCGTAATCCATGCCCATAAGCTCCGCATAATTCTTATATCCGGTCACTGTATCATCATAGAAAAAGTCATAAAGCTTCTGGGGATACCCATCCAGCTTGGCATTTTCAATAGCCATCCGCAGCGCATTCTCCTCCGCTTCCATTTTAGAGGAATCCTGTTCCTCCTGTTCCAACTGTTCCCTGACGGAAGCCTCATAATCTTTAACCGTCTCATACTCCGAAACTGACTTCACAAAATCCTCATCATACTCCGGCACAAGCGCCTCGCTGACTGAATTGACTGTCACGGCAAATTCCGCTTCCTTCCCGCCGACCGTCTCGTCGTAATCCTCCGGGAACGTCATCTTAAAGGTGAATTTTTCGCCTGCTTTTTTACCCGTTAAATTACTCTCAAACTCTTCTAAGAATTCCCCTGCTCCAAGTTCCAGCTCATAGCCGCTGGCTGTCCCTCCTTCAAACTCCTCTCCGTCAACCGTGCCCTTAAAATCCATATTGACAATATCGCCTTCTTGCGCGCCCCGGTCCTTAACTTCTTCATACTCTGTGTTCTCCTCCAGCTCATACTGGATTTGTTCCTGAACATCCTCATCCGTGATCTCCATCACTGAGGGGTAAGTGACCGTGAGGCCCTTATAATCGCCAAGTTTTACATAATCGGAAACTTTAAAATCCAACACTTCCTCCGACGCCCCGCCAGCGCCCTGCGCCTCCCCGGAATCTTCCTGCTTGCTGCCGTTACAGCCCGTGAACATCATCACTGCCGCCAGCGCCGCCGCCAAAAATATGTAACTTTTCTTCTTCAATATATTTACCTCCTGAACTTATTCCATATTAACAAGATAAATTTATTTTCACAAATAATTATGAGATAAATTTGTTGAATCTGTGAAATAATTATGAACCTTCCGAAATAACCCCCGCAGCAAGCTGCGGGGTATTTGCGTTTCTCGCAGGAACAAACCTATGGCGTGGAGGATAAAGCTACATATAGCCCCTGTCCTCACTGCTTAATACCATTCAGCCCTTGCCACAGTACGGAGCTAATTCCATGCGGATAAACCAGCCCTGCTCATGGTCGCAGACCGGGCATTTGGCGGGAGCTTCCAACCCCTCGTGCACATGCCCGCAATTTAAGCACATCCACTTTGTCTCCACCTTAGACACAAAGAGCTGGTTTGACTCCAAAAGCTGCGCAAAAGCGCCGAAACGGTCCCCATGGACTTTCTCGATTTCTGCAATCATGCGGAATTTTGCCGCTGCTTTGCCAAACCCTTCTTCCTGCGCTTTCTGCCCAAAATGAAGGTACACGTCATCATGCTCCTGGTACTCATTATGCTGCGCCATCTTCAAGAGTTCTAAAATATTAGGGTTAATATCAACCGGATAGCTGCCGTCCGCCTCTATATTCTCTCCTGCCAGCTCTTTTAGTTGTTCATAAAAGACCTGCGCATGTTCTTTTTCCTGATCCGCCGTAAACTTAAATACATGCTCAATCACATACAGCCCTTGCTTGTTCGCCTGCTCAGCCGCAAACGTATAGCGGTTCCTTGCCTGGCTTTCCCCGGCAAATGAGCGCATCAGGTTCGTCTTTGTCTCGCTCTGTTTAAAATCCATTGCCATAATATTCCCTGCCTTTCCTCATAGATACGAGAAGTATGTGCAGATTGGAATATTTTATACAACTAAGCGCTAATTTCCTAAAGCAACTATACTAACACAGCTTAATCGGGCAGGAAGCCCGCAGTTTTAATGGACACTCATAAACATTGTCCGTGCCGCTCTTGCCAATATAAGAAATCGGGCATTTCCGGCAATTCCCACTCGTAAAATCTGATGCAACTTCAAATTCAAGCTTTGCCTTGCGCCTGCCGCCCTCCGAAGCCTCCATCTGCTGAATATTCTTCCAGCTTAAAACCTGGCTGCAAACACACTTATCCATACCTAAGGACACTGCCCTGGCACAGGTTGGGCAGGCATAATAAGCCTCGTTCTGCCTGTCACGCATTTCTACTACCTCCGCCGGAAACTGGCGGATCAATTCTGCCCTCAAATCGTTATTCTGCATATTCTGTCCTCCCAATTTTTGAAACAACTCTTGCCACTGTTACGCCGCCCTATGGGAGACGTCCGCCCAAAAGCCCCCAAACAGGTGCAATTTCAGTAGCCATTATAGCATATTTCCAGGAGATTTCAAACATTTATTTTAATTGTGCCTACAAGCCGTCGCTGTTAAAAAACACTTTGCCCAAACTAAGCATTAGCTGTGCCTGCTTTTTAATCCCCATCTCCCGGAACGTCTTGTGCATAGATAAAAATGATTTAATTTTTGCCTTGTCTATATCGTCAATCGTCTTGGCATTGGAAGAGACGATAATATCATATACATTCTCCACCAATTCCTCCCTCTCCTTGGTGCTCATGGAGCGAATCCACGCATTGATGGTCTCCTCAAACTTCCTGCCGATAAAACTCCTCTCATCATCATAGACAAACTGGGGTCCCGATACAACCCATGAAAAGGGGTCATGCTGCAAAAACGACGGGTTACAGCTTTGTATCGTCAGGTATTCATCATGGTCCATCAATACCCCTACAATGGAAGATTCCGGGACATAAGAACGTATCTTATCCCGGACATTGCGGTACATTTCACATTTTAAAAACTCTTTGCCAAATCCAGGCCCATCATTATTGTAGACAGATAAAACCCGCCCCTGGTACTCCTGCCCTATATGGGTCGCAGCCCAAATCGCCAGGTTGCCACCTTTGGAATGCCCGCCAAGGCGCAGCGGCATAGAGATATCCTTCGCCACAGAAGCCGCATATTTGGCCGCCTCAACCTGAGAAGGTATCGCCTCCGTAAAACACATATTGAAATCTTCCTTCCAGCCGACTAACGTGTTATCCGTCCCCCGAAACGAGAGAAACGCCGTCTTATCGGGAAGCAGGAACGTCACTGCCGCAAACTGGATTTCCTTCTCTTCATCTGTCATTCCCCAAAAGCGGGATACGCCCATATCCTGAAACCGCGGCAGCACGGACGCCGCATTCGCCAACTCTACCACAGAACGCATGAAGAAGCTTGGCCCATTAAATTTAAGCTCGTCTGGCAGATCGTTGATGCGCGCCACAACATCTGCAAAAGGCAGCTCTTCATTTTCTTTCACAGACGTAAAATCCAGATAAGCAAAAACCGACAGGATTAGGGCGTCAACCTCATTAAAAGCGCTTTGCCCAAGCGTCAAATCCCCACGCCATTTCAGATAGTCAAAAACATCTGCTTTTTTCATCATAAGCCAACTCCTTTATTCCCGCGAGCAATGAGCCAAGCAGCCGCGCTTGCGCGGATATTTGGCGAATGCCGCGAGGGTCAAATACCCCGCCCCTTGGGGCGGTCTTGCTAAAAACAAGCTAGGCATACCCCGTCAGCTTGCTGCGGGGTATTTGATTTTCTTAGAAAAATCTTTGATGCTATCAGGAAATCCGCTTTGTGATTTTAGGTATGCCGTTCCCTTCTGTCAACGCCGCTTTCGCCAGCTTATCCGCTTCCTCATTATATTTATCCCCGGTATGGGCAGCAACCTTGCGGTATGTTATACGGACTTTTTTACTATTTTCCCTCATAAAGGCCGCATACTTCTGCGTAAGCTCATTCTTCGCTTTCCAGCCGCCGGTCGCCCACATCTCAATCCCCATATAATCATAGCAGATTTCCACCGCTGGATAACCGTTTACAATGCTCCATTTCACTGCAAACATGGCGCCTAACATCTCTCCGGTAACATTGCGCAGCGCAAGCGACTGCGGGTTATCCCCATTCCCAGATTCACGGACAATCTCACCCTCAGGCGTGAGCATCACACAGCCAAAAGAATATTTGCCGATTTTCACATCAAAACTCCCGTCTACATAAGCCACCACCTGTCCCGGCAGACATTCGGCTTTGCTGCCATCCCACTCTTCCGGCGCGCAGCTTTGTGCATCCCCCAAAGACGTATTTGCTCCTGCTTCACCACTCCCTGCGCCAGACAAAAATTCCTGTGCTCCTGCTTCACCACTCCCTGCGCCAGACAAATACGCCTGTGCCTCGCTCTTTGTGGCAAAGCCCCGGTATTGTGCTCCCGCATAGCCGTCAACGGAATCTTTGCATTCGTTCCAGGTATAAAAAATTCCTGTTCTTTTGCCTTTTTTTACCGCGTAATAATTTTTTTTAGCCATGGCTTTTCTCCGCGATTATAGGATTGATATTCCTGCAATAACTTAATACTAATAGACATTTTTTCTGTTCTTATCTTCACTTTATGTTCTTTCCTCTTCTATTTTCGCGACAAATTGTTCCGGCGACAGAACTTGAATTTCCGCCGTTTTATAATCTTTCAAATTCCTTGTTACAATGCAATTCGCACCTACACGAATAGCAGTTTGAACCATTACGGCATCCTCGTAATCTTTCATAGGTGAGGTAATTGCAATCTGGCAATCTACGGAAAATGTATCTTCCACATCAAAAAGCGTAAACAGAACATGAAGCAATTTGCGAACTGCTTGTTCATCATGAATACTACGCCTCAAAATATAATATATATCCGTAACCGATTTGGCTGTGAGCATCCCCTGACACTGCTGTTTCGATATAGCTAGCACGACGTCCATAGCAACTTTATAAAAAGGTTCTCTCTTTTGTAAAACATCTACAATAACGCAGGTATCAATTAACGCTTTCATAGACTATCCGCCTTCTCTATCCGCGCTTCTTCTAAAGATACGTCGGCGGGAATCACACCGAGAAGCGATTTCGCCATTTCCACACGGTCTGCATTCGGATTAGAAAGTTTTGCTACAACCTTACCATTGCGTGTTATGAAGATATCCTCGCTTTCCGCCAATTGCAGATACTTTCCCAAATTTAACTTTAGTTCCGTGGCAGTAATTGACATACGCCCACACCTCCTTGCAAGTATCCTAAAACCTGAAAACATCTTGAAATTATTATACGCAAATCGAACGCAAATATCAATCGCTTTGTTCACTTTTCCTTTCTAATCTGTAACAGTTCGTTACTGTTCACACAGGACTTTGCATTTACTGCAAAGTCCGTAAGAAAATGATTCAGGTATGAGCAAATCCCATTCGCGAAGCGAATTTTACATGGATTTGCGAATGTTACTGTGAACGGAATGAACAGTAACAACAGTTCAGCCCACGCCATTCGCAAAACCGCACTTACATGCTCTTCGTTGCTTCGCAACTCTTTTTGCTCATAATCTAGCGCTCCGCTCATAGCCAGCATAATATGCTCATTCATGCCAGCATGATTCGCCCATTATGCCTGGCTATGGCTGTTACTCTAATCTATCTGCTTTTTAATACGCAAAATATTCTGCCCATCCTTATACTCATAGGAAATCTCATCCATACTTTTTTTCACCATATAGATGCCAAGCCCTCCGATTTTCCGCTCCTCCGCCGAGAGCGCCACGTCGGGGTCCTCCTTGGCAAGCGGGTCGTAGGCAACGCCATTGTCGATAAAAGTCACTACGACAGAAAGCGGTTCCTGTAAAACGTCCACGCGGACTGTCGCCGGACCCACCTTCGGATTGTAGGCATAATGCGCGATATTGCCAAAGAGCTCGTCTATCGCAATGTCAATCTGCATCTGTGCTTTCAATGGACAGCCCAAGGCTTCCAATTGTTCGTCCACAAAAGCCGTCACCTTTTCTATATTTTCCACGGTCGCATTAATTGTCAGTTCTTTCATCGCTCATCCTCTCCCTATATTCCAGACATAACATGGTGATATCGTCAAACTGCGGCGCATCCCCCACAAAAGTATCAATATCTTCTTTTATCTTCACCAGCAGCTCCGTCGGCGGCAAGGCAGCATTCTGCGCAAGGGTTTCTCCCAGCCGGGCCATGCCATAGAGGCCGCCATCCTTATCCGTCGCCTCCGTCACGCCGTCTGTGTATTGGAACAGCCGGTCGCCTGGGGATAACTGCATCGTTCCGCATTTATAACGCATACCCTCCATGCCGGCAAGCACGAAGCCTGCACGGATTTTGTACGGTTCGTAGCCGCCGTCCTTTTTACAGATAAAGGGAATCTCATGACCTGCATTGACAAACGTAAATTCGCCGCTTACAAGGTCGAGCACGCCCTCAAAGGCAGTAATGAAAAGCCCTTCGCTGTTAGATTCACACAAAAGGTCGTTGACCTCTGTAAAGACCTCGCCCAAATCCCTGCCGGGCTGCGTGTGGTCCTTAATCAAGGTCTTGCCAATGACCATGAACAGCGCCGCCGGCACGCCTTTCCCTGAGACGTCCGCCATAACAATTGCCAGATGCCTCTCATCCACCATAAAGAAATCATAGAAATCGCCGCCGACCTCCTTCGCCGGGTTCATGGTGGCATAAATATCAAATTCCGGCCGCTCCGGGAACGCCGGGAAAATACTGGGCAGCATATCCGCCTGTATCTGTGTGGCAATGGACAATTCCGCGCCAATCCTCTCCTTCTCCGCTGTGACCGCCGTAAGGTTCTCCACATACTCTACGATATCGGTCTCCATCTTACCCACAGCCTTTGCCAACACACCGATTTCATCATTTTTCTTGATGGAAGACAATTTATCGGACGGCGTATTGGAATCCGCGAACCGCTTCGCCTCGTCCGTAACCGCCAGAATCGGCAGCAGAATTTCCCTATACAGAAATGCGCTGTATACAAGCAGAAACAGGCATACCGCAGCCAAGACCCCCAGCAAAACATCCTTCACATAAGTATTACGGGCGTTTTCCAGCCTCGTCATGGCCTTCTCCACGCCAAGTATCGCCACAATCTCTCCCTTTGAATCATATATGGCAATGCCAGCCGTCGTATGTGCTCCCGACTCTTCGGAATAAGAATACAGGTACTCCGTAGCCCGCTCGCCTTTGGTAATGATATTGCGCACATTATTCACATATTTTTCATCGACGCCTATCGCCGTATAGCCCAGCGGATAACGGTCGAAACCGCTGGCGGGGTTTACGGAGTCATAGATATAAGTGAGCGTGCGGTAATCTTTTGTATCAACCTTTGCCACATAGATTAAGGTCGTGCCCGTGGCGTCCACCAAATCATCCAGCCGCTTTTCAATCTCCCTGTACTCCGCATCCTGCGTCCCTGTAGACAAATATGCTTCAAATTTATCGGGATTCAAGTACTTTGCCGCCGTCTCCGCAATTTCATAAGCCGAATCATTGTACTGCTGCTCCAATACAGATGTAAATTCCCGATATCCAATCATACTGATGATCGCCCCCAGCAAAATGCCAAAGATTACGACCCCCAGCGTCAGCTTGCCTGTAAGCCCGGTGATTCTTTTCTTCATTCCTGTCCTTCCTTTCCCTGACAGCCCAGCCAATTTATCCTTATAACTTTTAACCGGCATTCATGCTCTTCCCTAAGCGATTATACTCCTAGCTCGTTGTTTGGCCTGCAAAAAATTGTCTCTTTTCCGACGAGTCCAGAATGCATACCCGCTTATTCTGCCCCATTATTTTGCCGCTCTTTGCCAATTGCTCTTCGTAACGCCCGAAGCTGCCTGCACGCAGATAAGAAATCCGTACCCTGCCGATTTCATTCATTTTCCGGCAGCCCTGATACTCATAATTGACACGGCAAAGGCAGTCGTCTAAAATATCCTCTGCGCCTGAAACATGGATGCCCGTACATTCCAGGTAGAACTGATACCGCGGCAATACGTCCGACATATCCTCCTGCACGCAATACCCTACCACCTCACAGCGCATACGGAACGCAAACCGCTTGACTGCCTCCGCAAGCTGTTCCTGGTTACTTTTTTCCCCGGCAATATTAATCACCTGGTTCTTACGGTAACAAAACTGCACGATGGGCGCCTGCCCATACCAGCCGGTAACCTCAACCACATCCCCCATGCAATAACGGTACAGCCCGGAATGATTGGTAAACACAAGCTCGTACCGCTCCCCTATATCCAACTCCCACATGAATAGAGGCCGTCCCTCCCCGGACAGCCCTTCATTCAGCGGCAGGAATTCAAAAAACCCCGCCTCAGGGAAAAGAATATAATGGTCCGGCTTATCCATCTTCTCCGCAATGCCAAAAATTCCCTCCGAAGCCGCATAGGCATATGGATGGATGGGAATGTCCCTCGCATATCCTAGCATCTTCTCTGTATAATAAGCAAACGATTTCCCGCCGATTGCCAACACATAACGGACATTCGGCCAAATCTTTTTTATCATATTTTCGCGCAGCCCTGCATGGTCCAGAAGGCGCAGCTCCTGTGCCCGCTTAGGGTTGGGCGGCAGTTTTTGTCCTACATACTCCCGCCACCGGCGGCTCAGGCACACGCTTTCGTCCACACCGCCATGCTCCATGTCCGAAAGCAGCATTTCCCAGTTTCGCCAGATATAATCAAAGACCCCTGCCACCCGGTTAATAAAAACGCCGTGGATAGCGCGGATGTCCCGCTCCGCCAGGGCGAACCGCACTTTCACATAGAGCAAATCCTCCAATGTGTCCGGGAACAGCACCTCCTTGGGCACACAGTAATCCCCTGCGTCAAACTGCCCGTCCTTATCCAGCCACTGGTAAATGCAGCCCGAGCGGATGCCGTTCATCGTGCCGTCTCCCATATAGGTCTTTGCAAACTCCCCTACCTGGAAAATCCTGCCAAAAACCTCCTCCTGCGGCAAATCCTGGTAATGCTCCTTCACCATGCCGAAAACCGCCCCATAGGCATACACATACTGAATCTTCAAATCTGTCTCTGTAAGCGGCAGATACTTGACCTCCCCAGTGGTGCCGGAGCTGATACAGTAATATACACTTGGCTCCTTCGTGAGAATTTTTTCTTCCCCTGCAATCATCCGCAAAATGTAACCTTCATAATCCCTATACACAGAAAGCGGCACTTTTTTCTGGAACTCGTCGGCAGCCTCAATCTCCCCAAAACCATATTTCCTCCCATACTCCGTATCACAGTTGCGGCGCATAATCTCAGCAAGCATCCGTAGCTGCACATCGGCTGCCTGTTTGGAGGTTTTCCTAAGCAAATCCATCGATTCCTGCCCCAGTTTCCCATAATTGGTCTCCATCCCTGCCTCCGTTCTCTGTTATATGTAAATTTGGACTGTATTCATGCCAAATGTCCGCTGGTACATCGCAGCCTCTACCATATCCTCAATCATACGGATGCCCATATACATATCGTCAAGCCCCCCTGCACCTTCCTGCCCCTGGGCGCCTTCGCCCGGCCCTCCTGCTGCATTCCCTGTGCGGCACAAGGGATTGAACTCCTTGCCGCTATAACGGATGCGGATGCCGATGACGCCCTCTAAGGAATACACCCGAAGGTCAAATTCCACCCCTTGGGGCTGGTTCACAGCCAGAATCAAGGTCATCAGCTCTTCCATTGCCAGGCTCACGCGCATGACCTGGCTCGGCTTCATACCGTTTTCCTCACAAAATACGGTAATCTTGCTGCTGGCGTCGCAGATAGCCTCTTCTTCGCCCTGGACAGAAAAGTTAATGACCCGCCCGGTCTCCTCCAACGTATTGTCCATCAGCAGGAAACGAGAACAACGATTGTGGGAATGATGGTAAATCCCTGTCGCAGCATACCAAAAAAGCAAGGTAAGGACTTCACCCGTAAATAAAAACCACCAGGGGTTTAACCCCATCTGGCAAAGCGCAAACAAACTTGCACAAGGCATCACGAACACACGCAGCAAGATAATCACATTTGCCCACATTTCGCGCCCCGACACATTATAATAGCCCGACAACATACTGTTTAACAGCGCAGGAACCATGCCCAATGACAGACAAAAAAAGGCAAACCGCAAAGGTTGGGCAAGCCCATAAGCGCCCGCAATGAAATTTGCCCCCGCAAGAATCACTGCAGCGAACAACAGGCAATAAGGCGCGCCGCTTTTTATCTGCCTTGCCATCAGCATACGGGCGCTCTTATTGTCGTGCTCACCACTGTAAATGCCAAGCATCGCCGACGCTGCCTGCGGCACGCCTAAAGTAACGCTCTCCGCAAACGCACTGATACAATTTACGGCAGTAAACGACGCTACCAACCCGCTGCCGCCGCTCCACAAAAGCAGCGTGTTTACCGCCATCACGCGCAGCGTCTGAAACAGATTGTTCATAGCGGATGGACTGCCTGCCTTAGCAATGCGTACAAAGGAAATGTCTTTGCAGGCAACGCATAACCCAAAAGGAAAACTGCTCTTTTTATCGCACAGCCAAACAAATCCCAGCAGACAAGATACTGCCGTCGCCACAACGCTGGCTAGCGCGGCGCCAAATACCCCCATGTCAAACGTATACAAAAACAACAAATCAAGCAAAACATTCCCCACGCCCATCACAAGCATCATCCATGTAACCTGCCGGTTCCTCCCATCCAGCCTGAGATACCAAAACGGAATATAAATGAGGATTTTCGGCAGCGTCCCGGCAAGGGTCACGCCGACGTATTCCATCACCAAAGGCGACACGGATTGTTCCGGACACAACAGGACCGCCAAAGGCCCTAAACACAACAGCCCTGCCGCCGTAATCAATACCGATACCAGCAAGCACCAGCAAATGGACGCCTGGTAAAGCTTTTGTGCCTTGGCGCCCTGATTATCACCGATTGCTTCCGCCGCGCAGATTGCAGTCCCTGATACGATAAAAGAACCGGCTATACACAGCGCCAGATAGACTGGCAAACTAAAATTAATAGCAGCCAAGGCATCCATCCCGAGCCGCTGCCCGACAAGGATGCCGTCTGCAAGGATATTGATATTGCCGCTTAAAATAGACAACATACAGGGAATCAACGCTTTCCCATATGCTTTTTTCAAAAACTGTTCATTCTGCTCCAGCGAAACTGCAGATGCCTGTTCACCCATAAGCGTTCATCCCTCATTATGGCATTTACAAACATGCCTAAATTTATGATTCAATCGTAAGGATATCTGCAAACCCGGTCACTTCAAAGATTTCCATAATCGTCTCGTTCACATTCGTGACCTTCATGCTGCCCTGCTTGTTCATCCGCTTCTGCGCACCCAGAAGAATACGCAGCCCTGCCGATGACAGGTAATCAAGCTTGCCCATGTCAAACGTCAAATCCGTTACCCCCTCCAGGCTGCCTGACAAAACTTTCTCCAACTCCGGCGCAGTCGTCGTATCTAACCTTCCCTCCAGGGAGATGCATAATTCGTTTCCATTTGCTTTCTCTGTAATATTCATATTTTTCTCTCCTTAATCTCCGATATCCGTGTGCCCCTGCTCAAACTCCCATTGCAGGCCATACTTGTCAATAAAGTAAAAATACTTGGTGTTGCCCAAAATATCCGCCGCTTCCTGTTTGCCCTCAGCATCCTTCTCTTTTTTCTCGTCAAAAAAGTAAAAATCCTCCGGCTCTGTCTTACTGATCTGGTAAACTTTATAATCTTCCGTCGTATTGATTAATGTTACGTCCGGTTGTGCCTTTATGTAAGCAAAAGCCTCCTCAATATTGATAACTTTCAACGCCACATGCCTGGCGCCGCTGATATCGTTTGCCTTGAAAACCATAGGCTCCTGGCGTCCCTTGGGATTGTGGTAGCACATCAATTCAATTGTAAACTTCGTTCCCGGCACATCCATAAAACCGATGGAAACTTCCGCCTCCTTAGCTTCTTCAATAAAACCGCCCGCCTGGAAAAACCCTTCATTCTTCCAATGCGGAATATGCTGGTTGGGAACCGCACCTAAAATCCTCTCGTAATAATGAAACGCCTCCATCACATCATCTACAAAAATACAGACGTGTGATAATCCTGTAAAAACTGGCTTCTCCATATGTAACTGCTCCTTTCTGATATTTCCTATCCTCTGCCAATATTCAACTCAATTACCGTGTTATTCATGTTCAGCACCCGCATATACTGGAAATTGGACGCCATCTTCTTAATCAGGGCAATCCCGCCCACCGTCACCTCCTCTTCCTCCTGCTGCCGGTATTCCATGGGATTAAATGGCACGCCATCATCGCGGATTCTCAACATATATTTATCATCCTGTATCGTGAAACTGATATCCATATAATTTTTCTGTCCGCTGCGATAACCATACTTCACAATGTTGGCGGCAATCTCCTCCACGGCAAGCCCCAGAATGGTAGCGTCCCGGTCGGTTATGTGATTGTCCGCACAAAATACAAAAAGTTTTTCCCGAAAGGCAATGACCTCTTGCAGATTATTTTCCAGGGAACAATCTAAAGACGTCTCTCCAACAATCTGCGGCAGCATATAAACGCCTCCCGCGGCAAACTTCCCCCTGCGCTGTCCCAGCATCCTCCAAAGATAAGCCAAGAGAATAGTCAGCGCCTCGCTCGCCACCGCCATCAAACATACGCCTGGCAGCCCCCAGAAGAAAATCCCCGCCAGGGTCAGCGGCACAATCACTACAAATCCCTGCAATACCGTCACCACCGTGGACAGCCCCGGCTGCAAAATCGTCTGGTAGTAGGACATCAGGAACTTATTGTACACATAAAAGGGAAAGCTGCACGCAAAGATACGAAGCGCCGTCTCACAGAGCGCCAGCATATCCCCCTCCGTGATGCCGAATAATCCGGCAATCACCCCGGGGACGGCAAAGAATATCACCAACAAAATTGCGATAGCAACATAGCTGTAGGTGAGCACCCTCTTACAGAGCGTGCGGATGCCATAGAAATCACGCTCCCCATAAAGGATGCCCGCAATGTTCTGAATCAGCCCGATAATGCCTCCCACGCACAATTCCGCAATCAGCACGGCATTGGCGCAGACGGAATATACCGCCATCGGGTCGTTTCCCAGAATACGCACAATCGCCGAATTGATAATCACCGATTTCAACGCCGACATCAACGTAAACGCCGCGCTGGGAACGCCCGCTTTCACAGCAAGCCCCATATAATGGAATGCTTTTTTGTCCAGCTTTTGCAACCGCAGCATCCGCTGCTTGGAACGAAAATAAATTACCACCGTCACCATGCCGGTCAGATAGCCAATCACTGTGGACAGCGCGCTGCCCGCCATCCCCATATGGAAGCTCTGGATAAACACAAAATCCAGCGCCAAGTTTACCAGGTTAGCAATAATGAAAAGTGCGCTCCCCAACTGTGGATGGTTATCTGCATTCATAAAATAACAGAAAATGATAGCAACCGTCAATATAGGGATTCCCGCAAAATTCACCATCATATACGGCTCGGCAAGCGCGGCCAACCCCCCATTACCGGCAAGCGCCATGGCAAGCGGCCCCGGCAGAATTGGCGTAAACAGTGCAAAAATGAGGGATATAACAAGACCGGCCGCCAGCGAAGCGGTAAACACCCCGCCGGCTTTCTCCATGTCCCGTTTGCCCAGGAGCACCGCGGCCGCGGCCGCGCCGCCCCGGGCAAGCGTCAGTGCCGCCAGCTG
>CATLBW010000031.1 GCA_949879775.1 uncultured Lachnospiraceae bacterium | reverse complement strand
TAACGCGTGAAAGTGTCTTTCCTATAAGATAAAAATAGTATGCGCACTCGCACAAGAGGAAATATGTCGCGAAAGCGACTGTGCTCGGCGCGTCAAAGTGTGCAATCCCCTCATGAATGAGGGGTAGGGGAGCTGAAGTGGGCTTGCCCACTTTGTTCTAGGAAGACCTTGCTACGCCAAAGCTTGAAAGTGTCTTCCTAGTAAAAACTGACCGTTCGTTCCTTAAAGCGACCGTTCATACCTTTTCACTTGCAATTAGCAGGCAGCAGGCATTATGATAGAGAAAAAGGAGGAAGTATTATGAAAAAATTAAGTTTAAAGGCCATGATGGCTTGCAGTATGATGTTGATGTTGTCGCTTTTTGCCCCGTTTGCCTCATCTGCCGCGTACGGCATTGACGAGGGAGAGCCTGTGCCTGCCGGACATTCTGCTTCCACGGTGTTCATTGATGAGCGCCCGGCGCCGCCGCAGGATTTTCAGGCATATAAGACGGCGGAACAAAAGGTTACTTTAAGATGGAGGGGCTTGACAGCCATAAGCGGGTATGAGGTGTATATCAGGAAGGATGACGGGAAATTCCGTCTGGTGAAGGAAATAAAATCAAGGCCTTCCAGAAAATATACGGTGAAGGGCTTGTCCCCGAATGGGAAGTATAAGCTGGCCATGCGTACCTACAAGGTTCTGGATGGGGAAAGGAAGTACAGCAGATATGTGACGGCGACGGTTGACATGAAAAAACAGCCGCTTCCTAAAGATTTATCCTTGGTGAAGGCACTTACTGTTAAGGTGGGGCAGGAGAAGAAAATACCTGTAAAATGCAGGAGGGGAAGGGCCTCTAAGTATATAAAGGGCATTTCTTTTAAAATCCATAATAAAGAAATTGCCGATGCTAATGCCGCCGGAGTTGTTGTTGGCAAGAAAGCAGGCAGGACTACGGCAATCTTAAAGGTTACATTAAAAAGCGGGCTGTCAAAAACATTCCGTATGAAGATAAAAGTGGTGGGATAAGAATGCGGATAGGTGGAAGTTTTTTCCCTTAGGCCATGCAGGTCATGATGGTTATTTTTATGGTGAGATTGCCAAGGTGGAGTTTGTCAACAATATGGAAGACAAGTTTAAAAGGAAGTAATAGTTCAGCCTGCGTCCCTTAGACAAGCCCCAGGCTGTTTGCCAAGCAGGTTGTCCGCGGCTATGTCAAAAAATGGAAACCTTCGGGAAATCAAGCTTTTCCAAGGTTTAAAGAAGGGTTGTTATTGGAAAAATATTTTAGGGCTGGTAACTTCTATAGTTATCAAACCTGCTGTTTTGCGGCTGTTGTACCGTTGGTTTTACCGGTACGGCAGCCGTCTTGTTTGTCTTACGGGTTATGGTATAATTGGGAAAAGGGCGGCGGTAAAGGAGCAGGATATTTTAGGCTCAGGTCAAACAATGATACAATCCAAAGAATGCCAAAACAATGAAAACAGGAGGGAAATTATGGGAAAAGTAGAGGACATATTTGAAATGATGGAAGCTAAGGATGCGTTCCGGCAGTTGGACATCAGAGTAACGGAAGAATGCGAGGGATATTTGGGAAAATTAAAGGATAACCTGTCGTCATGGGAATATGAGCAGGTTCGTGATGTTGTCTTTTCTGTTTCCTCTATTGCGAAAAAAGCCGCCTTTGAGATTGGTTTTCGCGAAGGGATAGGCTTGGTTCTTGAGTGTAAAAATACCGAATTATCATAGTATGTCAATTATTTTCAATATTTTTTCTTTTTTTTGGATATCACAGCTTTTCAAGGCCCTGAGTATTTCATGATCCAGGGCTAAGGCGGAATTGCCATATTGTTCGGAAAGCAGATAATCAATGGAGGTATTGAGGGCGTTGGCAATGGCAAGAAGCGTATTGATGCTGACCTTGGTATGGTTGTTTTCAATGTTGCTGATATGGGAGGTATTGCAGCCGACCATTTCAGCAAGAATATCTTGGGTTAGCCCTCTGCTGCGGCGGCTCTCTTTAATCCGTAAGCCGAGTTTGCCGTAATCAACTTCCTGTTGCAATGCGTGCACCTTCTTTCTTGCTTATATAAGTACTTATATGTTCTAATTGTAATATTTTGTAATATATGATAGAATTACCTAAATAAGTTTAAAGTATGCATATAGACAAAAAGGAAAAAGATTTTTATATGACAGGGAAATGTCCGGATTTTATGATCTTAACAGAAAAGGGAAAAGGCAAACGTGTTGTATTGAGCGAGAAAAGACGCTAGATGAAAAGAGGGATATTGAAGTGGACAAGGACAAGGTAGAACAGGTTTTAAGGGAGATATTTGACCGGTACGGGAAGGATATTGTGCGCGATCGATATAGATTCGAATCGGCGGTGCAGGATCTCTTGAGCAGACAGGCATATGCGGGTGAGTGGATGATATTTCAGCATGTATTCCATTCAACGGCATTATGGCCGCTTGTGGGAGAATCGCCGATTCAGAAAGGGACAGCCGAAAAAGCGGTGAGGCAGTTGGAACAGGAAAGCCGCATGAGAGAGGAAGACGCCAAATTTATTGTAAGGTCTGTGATTGCGGCATGCGGCCAGAACCCCAATATTTTAAGCTGCGCCGGAGCGCAGGAGGGAAGTTCCAACTCAAGGGAGCAGGAAAATCAGAAGGAAAAGGAAAATAAGGAAAAGCAGGAAAATCAGAAAGAAAAAGAAAGGCGGGAGGTATGTGAGGCGCTTTGCAAGATAAAAGGAAAAGATTTTAGTTGGTTTTATTCAAGGGGAAAGGTTTCTGTATTTGACGATGGGACAATAGAATTTATAAAGACAAAGGGAAAGTATAGGAGAATGGAAATCCAACTTCAGGATATAGATAAAGTTTCTTCCTACATCTTATTCAGGCTGACAGCATTTTTGATGATAGCAGGCTGGGCGGCGCTGACCTATATGATGTATATAAATGGTGAGTTTTATGTAGGTTATGTAGGGAATGATTTTGTATTGATATGGGAGCTGTTTTCCCTGTACTGGGTTCCGATATGGGGAGCTTGTGTTATAGTGCCTGTTAGGCATATGCGGCTTGTCACAGCGCGGGATTTAGGGGGATATAGGCACGTATATAGACTATATTTTTATGACAGGGCTTCAAAGAAATATGTGTTATCCCAGATACGGGGGATGCAGTACAAAGGAAAAAGATAAGAAAGCAGAAGGCAGAAAAGGGGGCAGGGCATGGAAGGGAAGTTTAAGAAAGGGAAGCAGATACAGACGATAAACGGCAAGACGGTGGTAGTGGAAGAATGGCTCGCGGAAGGAGGGCAGGGTGATATTTACAGAATATTGTATGGTGGGGAAGAGAAAGCGCTCAAATGGTATAAACTAGGGAAGATGGGGAAGACGCCAAAGGCTTTCTATGAGAATTTAAAGAATAATGTGCTCAAGGGAGCGCCGAGTGATGCATTTTTGTGGCCCTTGGATATTACAAGCTGGGAAGAAAACAGTTTTGGCTATATCATGGATTTAAGACCTGAAGAATATCATGAGATGACGGAGTTTATGCTGGCAAAAGTACGTTTTAAATCGTATCGGATTGCAGTGGATGCAGCTCTTAACATTGTAAATGCATATCGTATTTTACATAATCAAGGCTACAGTTATCAGGATTTGAATGATGGCAATTTTTTTATTAACCCGGAGAATGGGAAGGTCCTGATCTGTGACAATGATAATGTGGCACCTGATAATGTTGAGACAGGAATGTTGGGGAAGCCGCGGTATATGGCTCCAGAGATTGTGAAAGGGAAAGGAAAAATCAAACCGAACTACTATAGCGATTTGTTTTCAATGTCTGTGATCATTTTTATCCTTTTTTGCCTGAACCATCCTTTGGAAGGGAAACGTTTTTTAGTTCCTGCGCTGACACCGGCCCGGCAGGAGGTATTATACGGGACAAAGCCCTTATTTATTATGGATGAAGATGATAAGAGTAACGGGCCGGACCCTGTAATCCACAGGAACAGCATCCTTGTGTGGGAATGTCTGCCAGGGTATATGAAAGACATTTTTTTAAAGGCATTTAGCCAGACGGCGATGGAAAAACCTGGGACACGTCCTCGGGAAAAGGATTGGCTTGACGTGTTAGTAAGGTTCCGCAATGATATCGTAAGGTGCCGGTGCGGAAATGATGTTTTTGTTAGTGAGGAGGGACCGTGCACATGTGAAAAGTGTGGAAAAAAATTGCACATTCCTTATAGGGTACAATTCGATTCATACAGCATCCCGGCATTTCCGGGCAACAGAATATACAGGGTTCAGTTGGGGATATGCGATGAGGCCAAGGTGCTTGCGTGTATAGCGGGCATGGGTGTTTCAAAGAAAGACCCATCGATATTGAGGCTGGTAAACCTTAGCAGCAAAAGTTGGAATGTCACAAATAGGGAGGGGAAGTTGGTTAAGATCAGGCCACAAGAAGCCATTAGGATAAAAGATGGGATTAACCTTGAAATATCGACGGAGATAGGGACAGAGACAGTAAAAATTATAAGAAATGACGCGGCAAAATGAGAACAAAGGTGAGAAAAGGAGGGCTGGATTATGCCTAGAACAGAAGAATTAGGGGGAATCCCACGCAAGCAGTTAAACATATTTTATGTCCTGGATACATCCGGGAGCATGGATGGAGTGCCTATCGCAACACTTAACAGGACAATGTCAGAGACGATATCGAGTGTAAAACAGCTTGTGGAAAAAACAGCGGATGCGTTGGTGAAAATTTCTGTATTGTTATTTAACAGTAGCTGCCAGTGGGTTCAGCCAAAGGGGGCAGAGAGGCTGGAAGATTTTATCTGGGAGGATGTGAAAGCCGGTGGTATGACGGAGATGGGATTAGCCTTGAAGGAACTGAATTCAAAAATGTCGAGGAAAGGGTTTATTGAATCGGATATAGGATCGTATTTGCCTGTTATTATTATCATGACAGATGGCAGGCCGACAGATGAACCGGACGAAGCGTTGGAAGAAATCAAAAAAAACAAATGGTTTACCAAGGCAGTAAAGATTGGATTTGCATTGGGTCCATGTGCAGATGTGAATTTGCTGGAAAAAATTGTCCAGGATTCGGAGGCGGTAATTAAGACAGACAGCCTTGAGACATTTGCCCGTCTTTTCAAGAAAGCCACGGTGAATTCGATTGTTATGCAAGGGCAATCGCGCACAACAGCGGATGTAGTCACAGGAAAGGGGATTGTCAACGAAATCATGGGTGGGGATGGTGATGATCCTTATGGTTTTTCCGATGATGATGACTTGTTTGGACTTGGTGATGACAGCGACGTGTTTGAATTTGGTGATGACAGCGAATATGGTTATGACTGATTGTTTGTGGAAAGGAGCGCCATATGGGAGATATCTATCATTTTCACAAAACTGTTATAGGGTATAACCATATAAGGAGTGGTATCCGATGTGAAGATTCTTCAGCATCCGGATCGGATGAGACAGGAGAAATCCATATTGCTGTTGTCGCGGACGGACATGGCGATCCATCTTGCTTTCGGAGCAAGGAGGGGGCGGATATGGCGGTAGGGATTACAGTGGATACTTTGCTGGAGTTTGCGCAAAGCTTTCAGGACGAAGGAGAGAAAGGTCATTTTTACGAGCAATTGTCAGTTGCCAAAAATCGTGAATTAATGCTCAGAAGGCTTACAGATACGATTATTTCAAAGTGGTATGCCGGCGTGGAAAATGATTACAGAAACCACCCGCTGTCGGAAGAGGAATTAAAAGAAGCGGGAAATTATGAGGATGTATATCGTTCCGGGAAGAAAATAGAGCATGTCTATGGGACAACCTTGATTGGAGCGTTGTGGATGCCTGAATATTTAATCTTGGTTCAGCAAGGGGACGGGACGTGCCAGGTATTCTATGAGAATGGAACTGCGGGCTGCCCCATCCCAAAGGATGACAGATGTGAGCAAAATATTACAACTTCCATGTGCAGTGAGGATGTGGTGCAAGGCATTCGTTCCTGTGCAATCGATTTGCGGAAAAACATGGTGAGGGCCTGTTATCTGGGAAGTGATGGTGTGGAGGATTCTTATAGAGATGAAGAGGGGTTGGAAAACTTTTATCGTCAGCTCCTATGTCGTTTGTTAGAAAATGGCAGGGAGGGGTTTGAGGATTTTTTATTTAAAGAGATGCCTTTTCTTACCAAGAACGGGAGTGGGGATGACGTTTCAATTGCCGGGATTGTTAATCTTAGTGGGTTAAGCAGGTATTTGGACCTGCATCAGTTTTATGGGAAAATTAAACTGTATAGTTTAAAAGCCGAGTATAAAGATTGCTGTGAAGCGCTTATTTCCATGGAAAGAAAACATGAGAGGTTATTGGGAAACTGGAACAGGGTGAAAGCAGAAATTGAGCACTTCGACAAGAAGGAGATTCAGCTTAATATTCAGGAAAAAGAAATCTACCCCAAATTAGGGAGGATGATAGATTCGTTTGGGAAGATAGAAAGGCAGGGGATGGAAACGAGTAAAAAAAGCTGGATAACCTTGTCCCCTAAAGCCAAAGGAAGGGAAACTCAGGAAAAAGGCAGCCAGAATCAAAAAAAAGAGCAGGCAAGGGATGATATTTACAAGCAATGTTTACAAGTTGTACGGCTTATCGAAGATAGAAAGGAGAACGAAAAGAAGCGAAATGCTGGGTATGGGAAGCGAGAAAATGCCCAGGCAGAATATGAAGAGTATGACGCTGAATATAAAAAGAAACAGCGCAAAAAGGAAGAGCTTGAGCGCTGCTTAGAAAGAAATCCGGCTATAGGGGATGGTAAGTGAAAGGAGAATAAAATTGGGTTTGGATGCATCATTGAGCATTTGTGACAGATGTTATGAAATAGGAACACGTCTGGAAAGTGAAAATATATTATCAAAAGTGCAAAAAGCACGCGAAAGGCTGGGGCAGTTTCAGAGATTAAGGCTGGCGATAGTTTCAGACAATATAAGCAGTTTGCGCAAGATTGTAAAGGACGAAATCCATGTTTCGCCTGTGGAAGATATAGATGAGAAAAGCTTCTGCCCATATGTACTTTTGGTTGATGAGATGGAAGTGGAGCTGTATTTAAGCGATGGAAGTTATAAGGATTATCAATGGGAGGAGATTCTTCTGCGCGTTGATTTTTTCTTACTTGCCGTCAGTGCGTCCCATATGCTTACGGCTTCGGAGAAGGGATTTATTGAGAAACAGGTCAAAACTTATCTAGGATGCGACAGGTTTTCTGTTATTATTACGGATATGGAGAGGCTTAATTCCCTGCAGGCCCTTGAGGATACAGAAAACAGGATGGCCCAATATCTTGCAGGGCAGGGTATGGCAGGGCAGTTTTTGGAATTAGGGATGGAGACGGTTGGACCGTTTATCCGAGAATTGCTTCCGGGGAGAAAGGACGAGCTGCGCAGTATGCTGTTTTGGCAGAACGCATATTTATGTTGTTGTGGCGTAGAAGAAGACGTGAAGCAGATGCAGAAGATCTCTGAAATCGACGCAGGTAAGCTGAAAGCCCAGATAGACCAGCTTGAGGGACGTAGGGAAGAGATGTGCCGGAAAGGAAAGATAGCTGCCGGCCTTGCATATCAGGTGTGTTGTGGGAAGATTACGGTTCGGTCGGTGTCCTATGCAAGAAGTTATATGGCAGAGGTAGACAGGGAATTGTGTAAGGAGTTAGAAGAATCGGACAGGCCTGAGCTTTCTACTGCCTTTGTCCAGGAAAGGATTGAAGCGGAAGTGGGCCAGATGGCGCTAAAGCTAGAGAATATAATGCAAGAAGAGATAGAAAAACTTGTGGATGAGGTAAAAGTTATTATGCAAAGGGACGCCCGGGAATTCTTTTCCGATATGCAGAATTTGAAGTTGCCGTTACTTGCAAATTATCCTGAGGAGAACGAATTCGGCTGGCTGCTTTTGATGGATGATATTACAGGCATGGCACAAGAGGTATCTGCTAAGGCGTCTCAAGAAAAGGCGGACAAAATTTCAAAAATGATGGCAATTGGGGCGATTCCGGCATTGATAATAGGAAGCATCCCGCTGGCAGTAGGAACTTTGGCTGTATCGCAGCTTGTCAAGAAGATAAAGATTCCATCGGCGCATATCAATGCGGATGATATGAGGGCTTTTATTCATAAGAGTTGCCAGGAGGTGGAGAGTTTTTTCGAAGGACAGATAAAAAACAAAGGGCGAGAGACAGGAGAAGAAGCGGAGAAAGTGATTTTTCATTCCTATGAAACTTTTGTCAGCCAAATTCTGCAAAAACTCTCCCAGCTTGTAGAAAAAACGGAACGTACGCAGCAAAAATTGGGCATATTGAAGGAAATAGAGAATATTGAGCTGCCTGTTTTGAAAAAAACAATAGAGAATGTAAAATAAGCGCAAAAGGAGAATTCAGATATGGGAAGAAAAACAGTTGAAGAATTGCGGGAGGATGTAGTTGCATTGCTGAAAGAGTTCAATGCGGAGCTGAAAGTATTGAATATGGATCGTCAGTCTAGGCTTTTGGAAGAAAAGATGGAAGAGATCAGGAAAGGAGTGTTCCAGGTTCTGTTTACAGGGACTTTTGACAGTGGCAAGTCTACAACACTGAATGCATTGATACGCAATAATCTCCTGTCGACTTCCATTAATCCTGAGACGCCGGTAATCATTAGGGTTGTCAACGGAGAAAACCGTGATCAAGTGACAGTTACATACCGAGGCGGCAACAGGCCGGATGAGGTTATGGGTTTAGAGAGATTTCAAAAAGAATTTCGGTTGGATGATAAGGACAAAGCAAAATTTCAGGATATTCTGTATGTGACAGTGGAATGGAAGCTTCCGATAGACACAGTTGTTCTTGTCGATTCTCCCGGGCTTGAAAACAGTGATATTGATGATTTTATTGCAAAGGAATATGCGGCAAAGGCAGATGCTGTTGTCTTTATGATGCAGGCGACCAGGCCGCTTGCCAGAAGTGATAAGGAATATATCCAAAAACATTATGAGCATCGGAACCTGACAAATGTGTTTATTGTTGTGAACTGGTGGAACCAGGTAAATATTGGAGAAGAGGAGGAAGTGAAGGAGAGGGTGCAAAATGAGCTCCATCTGATGTTTGAGGATGAAAACGGTGTGTTTAACCAGGAGCTTTATGACAAACGTGTCTTTTTTGTGGACTCACTCACTTCATTTTGCTATCGGACGAATACAACCAAAAAAGTATTGGTGGGGCGTAGGGAAGTCCCCATACAGATTACGGCAGAGGATGACGAGACTAGCGGAATCCCGGAGTTTGAGAGGGCATTGCTTGATTTTCTAAGCTCCGGTGATAAAGACCGTGCCGGTTACATAGGGTATATGCGCAATCTGGCGGGGATGTACAAAGAAAGCTGCGAAAGCATCCGATTAAAGAATAAAGCTGCGAAAGTAGACCTGGACAAATTAAGGGGTATTACCCAAAGCCATGAAGATAGCATTAAAAAGCTAAATGAGACGCTTGATGGGATTCAGGGTACGTTTGATAACACGATTGATGCCATTATGTTAAATGCAGGGAGCTGCTATGATGATTTTGTCCGCAGTGTTGAGAATAACTGGAACGAATATTTCTCACAGATTGAGATAGATTTTGGGATAAAGCAGGGAGCACAGATTATCGGGAAAAAAATAAAGGGGGCGTTTCAGCGGCTTGGCAGGAAGTTCACAGGAGAAGAAATGGATGAAGTGGCAGAAAAGCTGGCCCGTGATATAGAGTTCCAGAGAATTATGGAACCAATTGTAGATAAGATAAAGGATTATATCAGAGAAGAAAGTGAAAAGATGTGTACCAATATAATGGCAAAAAGTGATACTTCCCTCAAGCGGATGAATCAGTCTTTGGAGGCATACGGAGAAGATTTGGAAGAGATTCAGGGAGAAGGCATTAATTTGAAGGGGATGGTTGGTAAGTTGATGAAGGAGTGTAAAGTCAATGTAGACGCCATTTCAGGAGAAGCGAATTTGGCACAGGTTTTGATTTCTATCGTCCTATTTAACAATTTTGATGATGCGGCAGGGAACCTTCTGACGGGTGACCAGGGGTGGGGAGCATTTTTTAAAGAGGTGATTCTCACAGAGTTGACAGAAATTATAGTGGGAATGGTAGTGGGGATTTTGACGGGAACCGTGGTTTTTTATATTATCGGTCGTGTCATTTATGGCTTGTTTAAATTCAGGAAACGGGTGCAAAGCTTGGGAAATGCCATTCTTCTGGATTCAGACCATAAGACCAGGAATGAAGTGGTAAACGGCCTGAGGAACCAGAGGGCTTCTGTCCTGACAGAAGTAGAAGTAAAATTTGACGATAAATTTAAGGGTGCATGCCATAAACTTACGGCAGGGTTGAAGGATGACATCAACCAGCAGCAGAGGGGGCTGGAAGAGCTGGTTAAAAAGCGGGATAAGGCAGGGTTTGACGCCAAAAAGGAAGCGCAGATGATGAACTCGTCAAGGAAGCGTCTGTTGGCTGCATATAACGACTTGGAAAGCGTTCTAGGCATGATAAATTCCAGCGAGGATGATGTTTTAAAAAGGGCGGTCTCTACTGTTGCAAAGTAATACCTTGAATACAAAAAAGACGCTGCGGCGCTTTGCTTAAAAGGCGGCTTGCTCATGTTATTATCGGAGGATATGTTGGATGCAGGGATCTCAGAAGTGGGAAAAGAACTGTTATGAATGGTTCTGGGAATTTGCAGAATTATTGGAAAGTATCGGGAGAGAAAAAGAAGCGCGTTATATAAAGGGATTATCCGCAGGCATTCAGAAAAGTGGAGCGGATATTGTGATTGCAGGTTCCGCTAACGCAGGAAAGTCCACTTTGGTGAATGCTATGATTGGGCAAAAAATCCAATATACGGGGCTTGCTCCGCATACAGGAAGGACTGTTAGGCTGCACTATAAAGAAGGGGTGGACCTTGTGGATGGGCCAGGGACCTTAGCAGAAGGAGGGATGGGAGAGAAGGGATTTTTGTTTCCTCATGCGGAGGTAATTGTGTATATGTTCTTTGCAACCAGGGTGTTTGATGCTGGGGATTTTCAGGCTGTCAGACAATTATACCAAAGATGGAAAAGGAAAACAGGGAAGGAAAGAAATTCTATTGGAAGCCTTGCCGGAAGACATCGAAGGGACTGGGGTGCCTGAACTGGAGCGAAGGTTAGTGGAGTGCCTAAAGCAGCCTTTTGCGGGAATGCAGAGGTATAGGAATTATCTTAGTATTTTAAGGCAGATAGCGGCTCGGGCAGAACAGGCGATAGAAAAAAGAAGCGTATCTGTCCATAAATGTCAGGAGAGCCTGTTGGAAAAGGAACAGGGGTTAGAGGATGCAATGGCGCGGCTAATCCGAATAGGCAGGCAGATCGACATGCTATGTTCACAGATGTTGATGGAGACGGCCATGACGGTCGGCGCCGCTTATGATGAATTTGTGCGGGAGGTTGAGAATCACTGGAATGCATATTTTAGTGCAGTGGAGATTAAATTTGGCATTGAGGAGCAGGCAAAGCTGGCAGAGCTTCAAAATTAAGTATGGCATGAAGCAAATTGCAGCAGAAGGGAACAGGCTGAGCAAGAAAGATATGGAAAGAAAGACGGCTGAATTCCAGAAAGTGACGCAGCCGGTCAGTGAAAAAATACAAGAGTATGTTCGGATTAGAGCCGGGGAAATGAAAGATAAGATTGAATGGGAATGCCGGAAAATTTTCTTGTTATATGAAAGGAAATTATCAAAAGCCAGCGGAATGGCCTGCCGGATTGACATGGAAGGGGTGGATTTGAGCAGCCGTGGAAACATCGACTATCAGGAATTGAAGAAGTTATATCGGGACAATATGAAACGCTGGAGCAGCCGGACATGTTGCGAAGGAGTATGGCTTCTTGAAGTGGAAGATCAAAAGGCAAAGGAAGAGGTGTTAAAGGCCCTTTCCACTATTGAATTATCACAGGCGCAAGCAAAGGATTATGGAAATATGGAGAAAGTATGAATGACGAAGGCCCATGGGAAGCAGGAGGGGTTATGGGAGATGGCAAGAAGAGGCGAAAGCACAATGTGGATGAAGTGTTAAAAAATATACAGAAAGCAATTGTTTACAGCAGCAGGCAGATGGATTTGTTAAAAAAGCAAAGGCCGTTTGTCGTTGTGGTATGCGGGATATTTTCTACGGGGAAGTCTTCGCTGATCAATGCTTTGCTTGGATGTCGGCTTCCCACGGGAACCAACCCTATCACCAAACAGGTAACAAGAATCTGGTATGGAAAAGAAGAACGTGCTATTATTTTGGAGGGGGATCGCAAGCAAAAGGCTGAGATTTCCTTTCGGGAAGCGGAGGAATTGATTAAGGGGCAGGGAAAGGAAGCAGAAAGGAGCGAATATGAGATTTGCTATCAGGTTCCATCTGAGCTGCTTCGGCAGGGGGTTGTTTTTGTGGATACGCCAGGGTTTGAGGATGATGCCCAAGGCATATTGGATGAAATGACACGAAAAGAAATACGGAGGGCAGATTTTTGTATTGTGAATTTTTCCTGTAATTCTTTTGGGAGTAAGGATGAAAGGAAGTTTCTAAAACAGTTGCAGGATTTAACGGGTGGAAATTTTGTTATGGTACTTAATTGCAGCAATTACCTGAACGGTTTAGACGCCTTACAAAAGCTGCAGGACAGGGCGGATGAAATCCTGGGCAATTTTGGGAACATGAGGATCGGATATGGAAAATATTTTATTGTCAGTACAAAGGCCGGGCAGGTGTATTTGGATGGGTTTGATCAATGGCTTGAGAGGGTTTTTAGGGAAAAGGCAAAAGAAATTCAATATCATACGCTGGTTTCAAGGACAATGGGCATTGTTTCCAAAGTTATGAATGAGGGTGCGGCGCTGAGGGATAAATTATCAGAAAAAATTGCCATCCTGGAGAATAAGGAAAAGGAAAAGAGGCAAAAAGGGAAAAGGGATATCATGCTGGGAAGGCATGGGAGGATTCAGCAGTTACATAGAAAATATGATGAGATAACAAAGTATTTTGAGATGAGTTTGTTAAATGAGATCCAGGCAGCGTTATCGAAGCTTGGCGCAAAGAATTTTAATTCCCGGGCGTTTTCAGAAATTGAGGGCGTTATGAGTTCTCTGGCAGAGCAGATATACGAAGATGTGATTGAAAACTTTCCTGAGACAGAGAGTATATATTTTTCCATTGCTGGCATAACGATGGAAATTATAAAAGCGACGCAGATTTCCAGGGAGAGGAGCTACTTCGATATTGACCGGTATTTGGTTGGGGCGTATGAGTATTATTATAATGATTACCTGGCGGATTCCATGAAATGTATCCGTGAAAAGACGCTTCCGGATTTTAGGAAGCATATGGATCAGTATTTTGCTGAGACAGAGGAGTATTTGAAACAGTTCTTATGTTTTATGGTTGACAATAAAGAAATGCCGGAAAAAATAGAGCGATACAAAAAATATTTTAATAAATTGGGCGATGGATTGAACGATTTAGAAAAGAATATGCTTCTTTTGGAGAAAGCGGCAAAGAGCTGGGAATAATGGTACTGTCTGTTCCATATAGACAAAACCGCAGAGCAAAAGATCTAACAACACAGCGTTATAACATCGGGGAAAGTTTTGGAAGACAGGAGGGCATAGGAGAATGTGCAATAAAGAAACGTTCCAATTGAGGGCTAAATGGTGCGCGATGGGGGATTTAAAGTCTATGTTTTGGATGTATGAGGAGTTCAGGAGCAGGCTGACAGACGAATTCAGGCTTTTGGAAGCGGCATATTGCAAGGAACCTACGGAAGAAAACCTGAAAAAGCTAAGCGGCTGCCTGAAGGAAAAGGGTAATTTGACGGCATTTTGCGCATCCGCGATGTGGCTTTACCGCGGCATGCTGTATGGGTTAGAACAGGCCAAAGACATAATCGGGGAAAATCCCTGTTATCAAAAGCAAGGGGAGTTTTTGAGATGCCAACTGCCGGGGAATGGATATTCCATGCGCCATGATGTGGCTCAAATGGCAGAGATGGGGTTTATGCAGCCGATAGAAGATTGCAGTTTAAATGGCATGGACCGCCATGGCGTTTACATTGGCTGCCGCAACGCCTCTTATGGTGGGATGGATGAGAGTGGGTTTGGGATGGAGGAGTATTATGACTTCTATTTTTTTGACGAATTTTTTCAATGCATAGGGGAGGAGCATGGGGCTTCAAGAAATGACATTGCATGCAATCGGGAACGGATACAGGAGAAGTTGGAAAGGAAAAAAGAAGAAAAACAGAGGGAAAGGGAGCAGTTCTGGGAAGAAAACAGCCGCCGGACAGATATGGAAAGGTATCATATGCCTGCATGTGAAGTGCATGGGGCTCTCATTGCAGGAGGGACGCTTCTGCAATATATACAGGATGGGAAGCTTTTGGGGAAAAGCGGGGAACATGTCAGGGTTCCCGATGGCGTTACGAAGATAGCCTATTCTGCGTTTGCTAATCAGGAAAACATTGTATCTATTGAATTGCCGGGGTCGATTTTGGAAATTGAGGACTATGCATTTGAGGGCTGTAAAGGGTTGAAGCGTTTTGCTTGGCCGCCCGGGGCGCCAATAGTGCCCAGAAGGGCGTTTTTCCATTGCCATGCGCTTGAAGAAGTGATCCTCCCGGAAACGGTCAGGGAAATCCGGTCGCAGGCGTTTTTTGCATGTGATGGCTTAAAGAAATTCGTCTTTCTTTCTGGTTAAGGCGATAGGGGAGGCTGCCATCTATTTGTAGATGACAACCCGGTCGCCTTGCCTTATGACAGTGTTGCCCTGGGGAATGATATTTTCATCCCCACGCTTGATTAGGGCAATCAGGATGTTTTCCGGGAGGTTCAATTCTGCGATGGAAGAATCGCGCCAGTTGTGGCCTGGCCCTATGAGGAGCTCTTTTAATTTCCCATCATTCTCCCCACGGTAGGAAGGGACGCTGAGGATCAGCGTGTCGCCGGCAAGGATGGTTGTGCTGCCCCTAGGGATTAAGGTGTCGCCGTCGCGTTTTACCATCAGGGCGAGCGAGCCTGTGGGGAAGCTGACGTCTTCTATTTTGCAGTTCTCCCAATTGTGCCCATGGGGGATATACATGCGCATCAGGGTCAGGTCGGAGTCGTCCTGGTAATCGTTGAAGGTTTTGCGGATATCGGAACTGTTGTCCACCATGTTAAGTTTCTTGGCCGCCCGGGGCAGCAAAGATCCTTGGATGGCGACAGAGAGCAGCGAGATAAAAAATACTATGTGGAATAAATCATGCTCCAGGTCAGTCCCTTTAGCGATTACCATGATTGCGAACACGATGGAGGCCGCGCCGCGCAGCCCGGACCATGATACCAGCAGGCATTGCCTGGGGGAGGAACGGAAAGGCGCAAGGAGCAGGAACACGGCGGCAGGCCTGGCGATGAAAGTTAAAAACAGCGCAATGAGCAGCGCCGGCGCAAACAGCCGGGGCAGCAGGTGGGGGAAGGATAAAAGCCCCAGCAGGAAAAAGATTAAAATTTGTGCAAGGCCGGTTATCCCGTCGAAAAAGTGGACGAGCGTAATCTTGTTATTAATTTTGCTGTTGCCCAGGATAATCCCTGTAAGGTATACGCTCAAGTAGCCATTGCCGCCTAACACGGTGGGCAGCGCGTAGGAGAGGAGCGCAAGGGCAATCACGAAAACCGTGTCCATGCCAATCGTAATCAAGTCGTCTTTCTTGAGGGCAAGGATGCCAAAGGCAGCGCAGGCGACGCCGACGCCAATGCCGATTCCAATCTGCATAAGCAGCATAACGGGTACGGGGGTGTCGCTGCTGCCGGAAATCATGGCGAGGGCCACCATGGTAAGCATATATGCCATGGGGTCGTTGCTGCCGCTTTCAATTTCTAAGAGGGGCGCGGTGGAATGTTTGAGGCTGAGGTTTTTAGAACGCAGGATGGAAAATACGGAGGCTGCGTCGGTGGAACTCAATACTGCGCCGATAAGAAAACTTTCTGAAAAAGAAAACCCCATGATCTGATAGCAGAAAACGCAGGTAAGGAGCGCGGTGGCGACAACGCCCAGGGTGGAGAGCAGCACAGCCTTTGCCGCAATAGGGCGGGCAGTCTGCCAGTTGGTCCCGAAGCCGCCGTAAAACATGATAAAAATCAATGCGATGGTACAGAGCTGTTCCGTCATCGCGTAATTGTTGAAGGAAATTTTAAACAGTCCGTCAGAGCCGAATATCATACCAAGAGCCATGAAGCACAGCAGTGCGGGCATTCCGAATTTGTTGGAAAAGCGGTTTGCTATGATACAGGAGAGGATGACGGCACAGCATAAAAGAAGCATGATTGCCATAGTTTCGTCCTTTCTGTATGTGATGGGGTTGTCGTTATATTATTGTGGGACCGGATTAAGAAAGATAAGACATGGTTGCGGTAAGCAAATCATACGGAGACAAAAAACCCACTTTCGCGCATATCATGTGTGAAAGTGGGTATCTTGCCTACAGCCATTTTCCATAAGCTTTTGCAATGGCTCACTTATACAGGCTTAAGCTTTCTGCTCTACGCCTGCCCAGTCATCAAACTTAGACATAACGGCATCGTAAGTCCTCTGGGAAATACTCGGAAGCTCTTTGCCCCAGGACTTGGTTGCGGCCTTAAATCCCTTCTCAAAAGCTGCGCGCATCTGTTCTGCCTTCTCAGGGTCATCCCCTACCAGCGCTTTCGCGAACTCGATGATACGGTCGGAGGTCTGGTTTACGCCCCAGTAACCGTCGTCTGCGATGTCTTTCTGGGCCTGGGCTTTCACGTCAGGGGTAACGGTGAAGTCGCCTTTTGCCAGGAAACGCCACATGTCGTCTGCCTGTCCGATTTTGTTCCCCTGGTTGCCCATCATCTGCTGTACCAGGCTCCTAAGCTGGGAAGTCCTGTCTTCTGCATCTTTCTTTAAACGTGCGACTACGTCTTCTTTGGCATAAATGCCCTTGGTGGCAGTGCTGCCTTTTTCGTATACTACGCCGCTTTCTTTCTTCTTCTCTTCTGCGGCTGCTTTCGTGGTATCGTTATTATAAGTGGTCTGATAAGTTGAGGTGTAAGCTGTTGTGCTGTTTATGCTGTTTACACTCATGATGTATCCCTCCTTGGCATGATAATTTGGTTATCCGTAACCATGATATTATAGTTTTCATAACTTATATCGGAAAGGAAAGGAAAAAATTAACACTGTTTTCAAACTTTTCGTTCTTCCGGCACAAAAGGGGCGCCATGTTTATAGAAGCCTTACGGCAGGCGCTTTATCTGTTTGGGCAAAGATAGAGAAAAACATGGTTAGTCCTAAAAAGGTGCATTATAGGAGGATAAAATGTCATAAAATGGGTATAAGTATCTTAAGAACCCTAGCTCGAGGAAATTACCCATGTGTGCAAAATATCAGGATTTTTTAAACAGGCTTAAAGAAGAACGTATATCCATGCAATGGACGCAGCAGCAGATGGGGCAGAAAATGAGGATGACCCAAAGCCACTACAGCAAAGCGGAGATGGGAAACCGTAGGTTCACCTATTATGAGATAAAGTGCCTGTGTGAGATGGATCTTGATGTATATTATATTTTTACCGGATATCGGTGCAAGAAGGAATATCGGGACTTCTTTAAAAAATGTACCTATGAAGAGTTAATATGCCATTTGGGCATGCTTTGCCCTGTGGTGGAATATTTAAACAGGAACCATGCGTTGGGGTTAAAATGGAATGCCTGCAAGAGGATAGAGATGATGAAATATTCATTGATCCCCTGCAAGGAAGACAAAACCATTTTCTATTCCTTTCGCAGGGGAATGGACTGCAGCCAGAAAGAAATGGCTGATTTATTGGACATTGACGTGAAGAAGCTCCGAAATATGGAGAATGGCAGCGCTTTTCCAGACAGTGAGATTTTATGGAAAGTGTCGGAGGAAGTGGGCGTCCCATTTTCCATAATTTTGAATGACGCAAACGGCTTGGGAGGAGAGGTATCCTTCTTAGTGGAGATGATAGAGAATGATAAGCGGAGAAAGATGTTTGAACGTGTAAAGGCATACCATGAGATTCTCCGATAAGCGTTGCCCTCTTTAAAGATAAGGGCCGCCGCTGCGCGCAGCAGGGGGATTTAGCGCCTATTCCCCAAGCTGCGTGAAAGAAATAGAAAAAGAGTTGGATAACAATATACAATTGCAGGAGGGTCCAAGGAACTCCTATAGAAAGTGAAATTGCGGCAGCATGAATTCAAAAATCATATGGCGGCAATTTTTTTATCTTATAGCGAAGGTCTTGTCACGTTAAAGTGTGAAAGTATTTTTCCTTGGGCAGATTTTTGGCTGTCTGTATATAAACCTCCTTTAGATAGCGTACAGGATATCAGAATATGCGCAGTTAGTGGAAATCCCATACTGATTTGCGTGTTTTTTTCCAGATTTTCAAAATTGGGAACTTTTGTTGTGTCGTTTTGGTGCTATTGTTGGTTTCATACCATTTGTCGAAAGATGTAAAATTTTGTCATATGGGAGGAGAGTCATGTCTAATATACAGGTTGGAAGAAGGATAAGGGAATTAAGGGAATTACAAAATTACACAAGAGAGGCGTTTTCTGAAAAAGTTGAGATTTCGGCGAAATTCCTGTATGAGATTGAGACTGGGAAGAAGGGGTTTTCTGCGGCTACGCTCAGCCGGATTGCAAAAGCATTATCTGTGAGCTGCGATTACATACTGTTTGGGGAAAAGGAAGGGAACTGCGGGAATGAGAAAATTATCTGTACGTTAGAATCGTTAAAGCCAACCCAGATATACCAGATCCAACATATTTTACAGGTCTTATATGATATTTGCGATTACCTTTAAAAGGGTTTCTGGTGGGGCAGGCTTCCCTAATCCTATAAGAGGAGAAAAAATTATGCGCATTCGCGCAAGAGGTATAGATTGCTTTGCAATTGCACACTAGGACAAAAGAGATAACCTATGGGTTTAGCAAAGGTTATCTCTATAAATACTATTCGGCTTTCTCATTCTTGGGCGCAGGTTTGTACTGTTCCTCGCCTGATTCAATATAAAGGATAAAGTCGTTGATTTCTTTTTCGCTCCATCCGGCGGCACGTAAACCTAACAGCAGCCTTGCGATCTCAGCCATAATCATCTTACTAACGCTAAAATGAGGAAGGGGCAAGCCATATCAGGGATTGACATGATTAGCCGCAATGGTTAGAATATTGGCAGGAAGTTTCCGCAGGCTTTAGGGAAAATATACATATAATTTTAGGAGCGACATTATGTACGAGATAAGGTTACGGGCGCTTGCAAAGATAAACCTGGGGCTGGATGTTTTGCGCCGCAGGGAAGACGGTTACCACGAAGTGCGTATGGTTATGCAGACGCTTAAAATGTATGATAAGATTACCATAAGGAAAATGAAGGAACCGGGCATTCAGCTCAAGAGCAATCTCTTTTATGTGCCGGAAAATGAGGGCAACCTGGCGTACCGCGCAGCTAAGATGCTGGCGGACGAGTTTCAGCTAAGGCAGGGGATATTTATTGATTTACAAAAATTCATCCCGGTTGCGGCAGGCATGGCAGGGGGAAGCTCAGACGCCGCGGCAGTGCTGTACGGCGTCAACCGCATGTTCCATCTGAACCTGACCAAACGGCAGCTTATGAAGCGCGGCGTTAAGATTGGGGCGGATGTGCCTTACTGTATTATGCGCGGGACAGTCCTTGCCGAGGGGATTGGGGAGCAGCTTACGCCGCTGCCGCCGATGCCATCCTGCAAGGTAGTGGTGGCGAAGCCGCAGGTCAGCGTTTCCACGAAATTTGTCTATGACAACCTGAAGCTGGATGGGAGCATTATTCATCCGGACATAGGCCTTTTGATGGAGGGAATCCGCGAGGGCAGCCTTTCTAAGGTGGCTGCTCATATGGGAAACGTCTTAGAATCAGTGACAATACCGCATTATCCGGTGATTGCAAAGATCCGTGAAGAGATGATGCGGCTTGGGGCATTGAATGCGATGATGAGCGGCAGCGGACCAACGGTGTTTGGGCTGTTTGATGATGAGAATCTGGCCCAAGAGGCTTATCAGGAACTTAGGGAAGGGACCCTGGCAAGGCAGGTATATTTGACGGGCGTATTTAACAGGGGCTGAAATCGGCACAGTCAACGCCAAAGCACAAAAAGCTTTATCGTTGACTATAATTTAGAGGAATAAAAAGGAAAAAACAGGAAAACATAGTAACATGGGATAAAGGGATAAGCGTATGCTTATCCTTTTTTGTCTTATAGATAAAAATAATTATGCGCACTCGCACAATAGGATTAGGAGGAATTTATGTCAATTCAAATTACCCCTGATTTGCAGGAAAATATCACAAATTTTGAGGAAATGTTTTCGGATAGTGAAGATATTAAAAAGCGCAGGATAAAAGTTGGGAAGAATTTGGACAGCGAGTGCTACATTGCCTATGTCGAGGTGGCAATTAGTAATGTGGACTGGAAGGATTCTGCAGTGGGGAAGCTGTTGGAAAAACTGCGGACGCTGCCCAAAGAAGAGCTGGTCGGATATGTAAGGGAGAATTATTATGATATTTCCGACGCCAAGCCGTTTGAGACGCTTGAGGATGCGGCCCAGGGAATGCTTACGGGCGACGCGTTGTTTTTCCTGGACGGTTATAACAAGGCGATAAAAATCCCGGATAAAGGTTATCCCGGGAGGGGCGTGTATGAGGCGGAGTCGGAAAAGGTTATACGCGGCTCAAACGAAGGGTTTTCCGAGTCTATCAAATTAAATACGGCGTTAATCCGCAAGCGCCTGCGCAGCCCGCATGTCAAGGTGAAGGAAACTTTTGTGGGCAGGCGTACGAACACCAATGTTGACCTTGTGTATATTAAAGATTTAATTCATCCGGAAATATTAAGCCAGATCGAAAAGCGGCTGCAGGAGTTTGAGATAGACGGCGCGTTAGACAGCGGAATCATTGAGCAGCTTACAGAAAGGCGTAAATACTCTCCATTCCCGCAGTTCCAGACGACGCAGCGCCCGGACCGTGCTGCGATGGCGATTTTGGAAGGGCGGATTGTCCTGCTGTCAGACAATTCGCCGGTAGCGTTAATCCTGCCTACAACGTATAATACGTTCATCCAGACCAGCGACGATTATTACAGCCGTTGGGAAATTGCCTCCTTCACCAGGGTCCTGCGTTATGCGGCGTCTTTTTTGGCGATGGTCCTGCCAGGGCTTTACCTTGCAGTGACAAATTTCCACACGCAGATCCTTCCTACGGATTTGCTGCTGTCGCTGGCGGCGGCAAGGCAGGGCGTCCCTTTTCCGGCGATGGTGGAAGTGCTGATTATGGAGGTCGCCTTTGAATTGCTGCGGGAAGCGGGCGTCCGGCTGCCAGGCGCCAATGGGAATACGATAGGCATTGTCGGGGGCTTGATTATCGGGCAGGCGGCGGTGGACGCCAATATTGTCAGCCCGATTGTGGTGATTGTGGTGGCGCTTACGGCCCTGTGCTCCTTTGCCGTGCCAAACGAAGAATTTGCCACCGCCTTTCGGATTCTCAAATTCATGTTTATTTTCTTGTGCGGCTCTTTGGGGTTTTTTGGGTTCCTCGTGGGTTTCTTGGCGGTGCTCATCCATCTGTCGCATTTGGAAAGCTTTGGGATTCCTTACCTTACGCCTTTTGTAGGCGCTGATTTGAATGGATATCAGGATGAGCGTGATACCTTTTTGCGCCTTCCGCTGGATTTTCTGAAAAAGCGTCCGGTGTACACCAGGCAAGGCGCCCGTACCAGGCTGAAATTTGGCGGCGAAGAAAAAAGAAACGGAGAGGGGAAATAGAAGGAAGATGTTTGCAGATAACTTTAAAATATCTTTACGGCAGATAAGGAGGCTTTTTGTCCTGGATATTTTTGGCATGAGCAGCCTTGTGCTTCCAGGGATTTTTTCCGCAATGACAGGAGCAGACGGCATATTCTGCCTTCTGTTTGGGGCGGCGGCGGGCCTTTTGCTGCTCTGGCTGATGGGCGCGGTCATAAAGCATTTCGGGGACGATTATTATAGTTACATGAAGGACACGGCGGGGCAGGTAATTGCCGATGTGTTTATGGTGTTTTATTTCTTGTATTTTGTGACGTTGTCAGGGTATGTGGTTTATGAGCTTACCGCTTTGGCTTTGAGCTGGCTTTGGCCGGAAGGTTCCTTTGCGGGCGTGAGCATTGCGCTGCTGCTCCTTGCCGTGTACGGCAGCGTGCGCGGCATTGAGGGCAGGGCAAGGGTCTATGAGATTATTTTCTGGTTCCTGGGGGTCCCTTTGCTTTTGATGCTTCTTTTTGCCGTCCCGGAAGTAAATACAGCCCATTGGACGCCGATTGTATATTCAGGGGTCCCGCAGATGGTAAAGGGCAGCGTATCAGCGGCAATTTTTTTGCTGCCGTTTAGCGCCATGCTGTTTCTGGCGCCGTTTAGCAGGAAGCCGCAAAGGCTGGCGTCCTGTGGGGTGCAGGCATTGTTGGTTTCCCTCCTTTTGAATGCTGTAATTTACTTAATCCTATTAGGGGCGTTTGGGCAAAATGCCATGGGCGTCCTTGAACGCCCCATCCTCACGTTAATGGGCATGGTGAAATTGCCAGGAGGTTTTTTTACAAGGCAGGACGTCCTGATGACTGCGGTGTGGTTCTTCGCCCTGTTTGCCCTTTTGAATACAGGGGTTTTTCAGGGGACGTTGATTTTAAAGGAGCTGTGCCACGAGACGAAGCATAACTATAGCTTGTATGCCGTTGCAGTGATTGCGTTTTTCATTGGCAAAGGGCTTTCGGAGCATCGCTTTTTATCAGACATTTACAAGATTTACCAGAGCTTTATCGCGCTGCCGGGGATGTTTTTGATTTTATTGTTTTTGCTGCTGCTGCATCAGGTAAAAGAGGGCGGCAAGGCGGGAAAGGAGGCGGCGTCCAATGAGGAAGGGTAAGGCGTTAATATTTGCGCTGCTTTTTATGTTATTTTTAGGAGGCTGTGAGTCTGCGGAGCTTGAGCAGCGCAGCTTCCCGCTGGCGGTGGGGATAGATTTGCAGGAGGCAACTGCGGGCAATGACAAGGAAGGGAAAGAGCACAACCTGGTAGTCAGCTTTGATTTTCCTGACCTTGCGCAGATATCGGAGAAAGGCAAGACTACGGATACCCCGATGGGCATGTCCTTAGAGGGCGTGGATATGTACCATGTGGATAAATCTTATGAGAATAATACGAACCGTATCCTTGATTACAACCATACGAAGGCGATAGTCCTGGGCAAGGAGCTGCTTTTGGATTCCCGGCAGCTTCGCAGCCTGCTCCTTGCCTGGGAACAACAGGAGTCGGCAGCCAGGAATATCAGCTTGTTTGTCGGCAGCAGTTCCGCAGCAAAAATCCTTACGCTTACGGAGGAGACGGAAGGCTCTATGGGCAAGTACCTGGAAGAAATGTTAGAGAGCCAGAAGGATTTCAGGAAGAAAAAAATTGCCACAATCGGCAGCCTGATTAATCAATGGCATAATCAGGATGAGCTTTTGTTGGTGCCGGTGTTGGCAGAGCAGGGCAACCGTCCGGCAATCATCGGCTATGCGGCGGTTTCGGCATTTGAGTACTGCGGGATTTTTTCGGTCGAGGAGGCAATGGAAGCCTTTCTGTGCCAAAACCTGCTGGAATCATTCTTATGCGAGCCGGACCGGGAGGAAGCGGCGGAGATTTCCGATATCCAGGCCGTGCTTACGGTGGACGAGGTAGAGGGAGTGCCGGTGGTTACGGCGTCCATAAAGGCAAAGGGCAGGATGCGCACGGGGCAGGTCAGTTCCGTTGGGCAGCAGTATCAAGTCGCGCAGAGGATGGAACAGCACATCACAGCGGATTTGCAGGAGACTGCCAAAAAAATGCAGGAAGAATACGGCATTGACATTACAAACAGCTATGTTTCGCTGGGCGGGCTGAACCGTGGGCTTTATGAGAAATACCAGAACCATCCGAAGGAGTATAATCAGAGCGTAGAGCATGTGTTTGAGGTCGATTTTGAAATTTTAGATTGGTAAAAGAAAATTTGTGTGTAAAACGGATTTATCTGGAAATACTTTCCTTAGCCGGCAATATATAAAGGAAGGTATTGAATGATGGGACGATGGATAAAAACAGGGATATTATTGGCAGCGGCATTTGTGTGCTGCGTGGTTTTACAGTGCAGGCAGGAGCGGATGACAGAGGAGATTGCAGCAAAAGTCATCCGTTTCCACGTGCTGGCTAACAGTGACTCAAAGGCGGACCAGGATTTAAAGCTAAAGGTGCGGGACGCTGTGGGCAGGTTTATGCAGCCCAGGCTTTATGGCATCTCAGACATAGGGGCCAGCCGTAAGGCGGTTACAGATAACCTGGACGGCATAGAGGAGACGGCAAAAAAAGTTATCGCGCATGAAGGGTATACATATGATGTGACGGCGTCTTTGGTGGTAACGGATTTTCCAGAAAAAACATACGGGGACTATACGTTCCCGGCAGGCAGCTATGAGGCTTTGGAGGTTGTGATTGGAGAGGGTGGCGGGCACAATTGGTGGTGCGTAATGTACCCGAACCTTTGTTTTTATAACAGCGTCTATGCGGTTGTGGATGATGAGGCGAAGGCGTCATTGCAGCAGGCGCTGACCCCGGAAGAGTACCAAAGCCTGATGGAAGGGAAAAATTATAAAGTCAGGTTTGCATTGGTTGAAAAGGTAAAGGAATTGTTAGAAGGTCTGTAAATCTTTCCAACTACTTGCATTTTCCCGGCAAAACGGTTAATATACTTGTGTATAACCAATTTTGTGGAGAAGATAAGATGAGTGAATCCTTTGAAAATCAGAAATATGCCCCGATCGGGGTGTTTGATTCCGGCGTGGGGGGGCTGACTGTAGCGCGTGAAATTATGCGCCAGCTTCCCAAGGAGCGGATTATCTATTTTGGGGATACGGCGCGCGTTCCTTATGGAAGCAAATCCAGGGAAACCATCGTCCGTTATTCCCGGCAGATTATCCATTTCCTGGAGTCGAAGGGCGTGAAGGCAATTGTGGTGGCATGCAATACAGCAAGCGCATTCGCCCTTGAGCAAGTCCGTCCGGAAATGAAGATGCCGATTATTGGTGTTGTCAAGCCAGGGGCGAAGGTTGCGGCGCAGCTTACCCAAAATGGCAGGATCGGCGTTATCGGGACAGAGGGGACGGTAGGGAGCCAGATCTACACTGAAATGATACATATGCATAATCCAGGGGCGACGGTATTAGGGAAAGCGTGTCCCCTATTTGTCCCTCTGGTAGAAGAAGGATGGCTCAAAGACCCCATCACCGTCCAGGTGGCAAAACGTTACCTTACGTTTTTTCAGGAGTCAGATATCGACACCCTGATATTGGGATGTACCCATTATCCGCTGTTACGTTCTATGATTGGCGAAATTATGGGCGGGAAGGTCAGCTTGGTGAACCCTGCGTATGAGACAGCGCAGGGGCTTAAGCGTCTGTTGGCGCAGCATGGGATTGCCAATGACGGTGAAGCGCTAAGGGAGCCGATGTACCAGTTTTATGTCAGTGATGCAGCAGAGAAGTTTAAAAATTTTGCCAATTCGATTTTGCCCTGCGAGATTGAGGAGGCGCAGTTGATACATATTGAGGAGTAGTTATGACGAAAGATGTACTGTTGTCAATCAGCGGGCTGCAGTTTGCCGCCCAGGATGAAGAAGATGTTGAGCCGGTAGAGGTAATTACAGCCGGGGATTATTACAAGAAGAATGGGAAGCATTATATCTTGTATGATGAAGTGATGGAAGGGTTTGATGGGAACACGCACAACATCATCAAGCTTACGGAGGATTCATTGGATATTACCAAAAAAGGTGTCTCCAACGTACATATGGTATTTGAGAAAAATAAGAAAAATGTTTCTTATTATAATACCCCTTTTGGAAGCATTTTAATAGGGATTGACGCTAAGAGCGTGGATATTGCAGAGACGGAGGACAATATTGACGTGAAGGTCAAATACAATCTGGAAGTGAATTATGAGCATCTGGCGGATTGTTCCATTATCATGAACATCAAATCGAAAGAATCAGGAGCATTTACGCTGTCATAGGCGCAAGAAGGAGACATGTTATATGATGAATGTAAGAAAAGCGATTATCCCTGCGGCGGGCCTGGGAACGAGGTTTTTGCCGGCGACGAAGGCACAGCCCAAAGAGATGCTACCGATTGTGGATAAGCCTACCATCCAGTACATTATCGAAGAGGCAGTGGAGGCGGGAATCCAGGATATTATTGTCGTGACCGGGAGGAATAAGCGCTCCATTGAGGATCATTTTGACCGTTCCATTGAGCTGGAGCTGGAGCTTGAAAAAGGTGATAAACAGGAAATGCTTGATATGGTTAGGGGCATTTCTGAAATGGCGAATATCCACTATATACGACAGAAGGAGCCAAGGGGCCTTGGGCACGCAATCCTGGCTGCGCAGCATTTTATCGGGGACGAGCCGTTCGCCGTGCTTTTAGGGGATGACGTGGTGATTTCCAAGCAGCCTTGCCTGGGGCAGATGCTTGATGTGTTCAAGGAGTACCAGACTTCTATCCTGGGCGTGCAGACGGTGGCGCATGAAGTTGTGGATAAGTACGGGATTATTGCGGGCAAACAGGTGGACGATCGCGTGTACAAGGTAAATGACATGGTAGAGAAGCCTTCTGTGGAGGAAGCGCCCTCCAATGTGGCCGTGCTGGGCAGATATATTATCACATCGGAAATCTTTCGTTTCCTGGAGACGCAGGACGCGGGCAAAGGCGGGGAAATCCAATTGACAGACGCGCTCAGACGGCTGGCGAAGGAGCAGGCGATGTATGCCTATGACTTCAAAGGCCACCGCTACGACGTGGGCAGCAAGGTTGGCTTTATCCAGGCCAATATTGAATTTGCGCTGCGCCGCGAGGATTTAAGGGAGGAGATGGAGGAGTACTTAAGCCGGCTTCATGAGAATGTGGAAGAAATGATTAAGTATGACTGACAGATAGCATGGCTATGTGAAATATTCGTGCATACCCACAGGGCGCTTAGCACGATTTTCCCCGATTTATCCCGGTCGGCTGGGCTGTTTCGGGAATCTAATTAAAAATGGTATTTTTTTTAGGAAAATGGTCATTTTTTCCTGTTGGCTTCTTCTTATCATAAAAGGGCAGAATCTAAAAAACTGCCTATACATCGCGGGTAAGGCGTGATGGGCGTAAAAGGTAAGGAGGAGGACAGGATGAAGAAACGGTTACAAAAAGCAGTAGGCATATTTCTCAGTCTGTGTCTGCTGCTTTTGGCATTTCCCATTGACGGCAATTTGCCGTACACGGCCATGGCGGCGGCAAACGGCTCGCTGCAAAATGGGGAATTGTCAGAGACTTTGGACGGCTGGACGAGCACGGGGACTTATGGTGATAAGTTTGAAAATGGCAAC